>DATARB010000201.1:0-14001 GCA_036264375.1 Pseudolabrys sp. | reverse complement strand
GCATGATCATGGGGCTGGCGGTCGGCCTCAACGATCCGAAGCCCGATATCGCAACGGTCGACGGCTTCAAACGGGCGCTGCTCGACACCAAATCCATCATCCATGCCGATCCCGCCACCGGCAGTCCGAGCGCCGCGCATTTTATGAGGGTGCTCGACAAGCTCGGTATCACCGCCGAGATGCAGAAGAAAACCACCACCCGCGCCGGCGTCGTTGCCGTCGCGGTCGCCAGCGGCGAATGCGCGATGGCGGTGCAGCAGCTTGCCGAACTGAAGCTGGTCGAGGGTGTGCACGTGCTCGGACCGTTCCCGGACGCCTTGCAGAACATCATGCCGTTGTCGGCGGCGGTTCACACCGGGTCATCCGCCAAAGAGGCGGCCGCGGCGCTGATCGCGCTTCTGGCGTCGCCGCGCGCCAGGCCGGTGATGGAAAACGCGGGTCTGCTCGCGGCGGTCTGAATTGGCTTACGGCTCGGTCTGTGTGAAACTGGCGCGCAATGCACGGGACATCCAGGCCATCCATGGACGCGCTGGTCGAATACCGCAGTCAGCTTCTGCACGAGCACGTTGCCGACAAGCTGCGGGAGATGATCATCACGGGCGAGTTGAGCCCCGGCGCGGCGATCGACGAACTCGCGCTGTGCGAAGCCTTCAAGGTCTCGCGCACGCCGCTGCGCGAGGCGCTCAAGGTTCTGGCCGCCGAAGAACTGGTCACCCTCCAGCCCCGCCGCGGCGCGGTGGTGTCGCCAATGACCAGTGCCACGGTCGATCAGAAGTTCGAAGTCATCGGCCTGATCGAAGGCCACGCCGCGCGCGCCTTCTGCGAGCGCGGCAACATGGACGAACTCGCCGAGCTCAATGCGATCCACGCCAGGCTCGCCGCCGGCTTCAAAAGCAAGAGCCGCAAGCAATATTTCGAATCGAACCAGCGGTTTCACCGCCGGCTTGTGGAATTGACCGGCAACGACGAGATGGTCCGCATTCACGGTCAACTCATCACGCACTTGCAACGGGCGCGCTATTTCACCGGCCAGCAGAAGAACTGGCGGCACACGTTCATGACGGAACACGCCGAGATCATGGCGGCTCTGACGGAGGGAATGCCCGATAAAGCCGAAGCCGCGATGCGCAGCCATCTCGCGCATGTCGCAAAAACGGTGAAAGAAGTTCTCAGCTGATCGCGTTGCAACACAGATGGCGCGACGCCCGTTGCTTGACGGGGCCGAGCCCGTTATTCATAATTACTGATAGGTAACAAATCACAATCGTAAAACTTGGAAGCAAGGGCGGAGACGAGCGACAATGAAGTGGTGCCGGTTCAAGACCGATAGTGGCGTTTCGTTCGGGCTGATCGAAGGCGATCAGGTCATCGAGGTCGAAGGCAATCCGATCGGCGGCGAGTACAAAAAGACGACGCGGACCTATCCGCTGGCGAAAGTGAAGCTCGATATTCCCGTGGTGCCGCCGACCTTCTACTGCGTCGGCATCAATTACGCCGACCACGTTCGCCGCATGGCGGTCAAGCGCGGCAAGGAACCGGAATTTCCGAAGAAGCCCGACATCGGCTATCGCACCAACAATGCGCTGGTTGCGCACGGCGAGGCTATCGTGAAGCCGCGCGACGCCGGCGAGAAGTTCCAATACGAGGGCGAACTCGTCGCCGTATTCGGCAAGAAGTGCCGCAACGTCTCGAAAGAGCAGGCGCTCGACTATGTGTTCGGCTGGACCATCGGCAACGATGTCTCGGAGCGCGACTGGCAGGCCTTGGACCGCACCATGTGGCGCTCCAAGAACGCCGACACCTTCAAGCCGATGGGACCGTGGATCGAAACCGACGTCGATCTCGACAAGCTCGAGACCACGATCCGCGTCAACGGCGCCGTGAAGGACAAGTTCAAGACCAACAACATGATCTTCGACGCGCCGACCTACATCAGTGAAGTGTCGAAGTACTGCACCATCTATCCCGGCGACGTGATGTGGATGGGCACCGACGGCGTGCCGGAAAACGTCGTGCCCGGCGACACTGTCGACATCGAAATCACCGGCATCGGAACGCTGAGCAATCCTGTCATCGCAGAAAAATAATTGGAGGAGGCCATGAACGTCCACGAAAGCAATCTCAAGGCACACGCCAGCGCACCGCCGGACGGCATCTCGGCCGAAGAGTGGCAGGCGCGCATCGATCTCGCGGCCGTCTATCGGCTCTGCCATCACCGCGGCTGGGGCGATCTCATCTATAACCACTGCTCGATGCGCGTCCCCGGCGAGCCCACCATGTTCCTGATGAAGCAACATGAAGTGATGTGGGACGAGGTCACCGCATCGAACCTGCGCAAGGTCGACATGACCGCCGACCTTGACGAGCGCGCCGGTGTCAACCGTCCGGGCTTCACGCTGCACGGCGGCATCTTGCAGGGCCGGCCCGACGTCAATTGCGCGGTGCATGTCCACACCGAAACCGGCATGGCCTTGGCCGGCGTCAAGGACGGCCTGCGCATGGTCTCGCAGCAGGCGCTGCGCTTCTACAACCGCATCGGCTATCACGCCTATGAAGGCATCACCGAGGATTTCGGCGAGCGTGAGCGCATCCTGAAGAATCTCGGTCAGAACCGCGGTCTGATCATGCACAACCACGGTTTCGTCACCGTCGGCAAAACCGCGCGCGAAGCCTTCATCCTGATGAAGTATCTGATGAGCGCCGCGGACATTCAGCTGCGCATCGACGCCAGCGGCCGCGGCGCGATCGATATTCCGCCGGACGTCTGCGAAAAGACGGCGGCGCAATTCCAGACCCATGATGCTGGCCGCGGTTCGGCCGACTGGCCTGCTTACCTGCGTCTGATGGACAAAGTCGATCCGAGCTATCGCGACTGACGGCAAACGGCGGCCGCCGCGCGAAAAACGCGGCGGTTGGCCCGACTGGAACACCAGCGGGCGCTTAAAACAAATAATCAATGGGGAGAAACATGACGCGCGGCAACAGCCGTAATCCGTCTTTACATCTGACGCGCCGGCAATTCGGCGTCGGCGCGGGCGCCGCCGGTGCCGGCCTGTTGCTGCCGCAGTTCGCACAGGCCGACACCTATCCGAGCCGGACGGTCACCATCGTTGCGCCCGCCGCGGCTGGCGGTCCGACAGACCTCATCGGCCGCGCCTCGGCCCAGCGGCTCGCGGACCGGTTCAAGCAGAACTTCATCGTCGAGAACAAAGGCGGCGCGTCGGGCAATATCGGCGCGCAATATGTCGCCAAGGCCGACCCCGACGGTAACACGCTGATGGTGATGCTGGCGCCGCTGGCGCAGAACATCGCGATCTTCAAGCAGCCAGGCTTCGCTATCGAAGACTTCAAGCCGCTGGCGCACATGGCTTCGGTCGACCTGGTGATGGCCGCGCGCAAGGATCTGGCGGTCAACAGCCTCGACGAATTCCTGACTTACGTGAAAACCCACAAGATCAGTTGCGGCAGCCAGTCGCCGCCGCAGATGGAATATCTCAAGCGCACGACCAAGGTCGACTTCACCGTGGTGCCGTATAAGGGCTCGTCGCTCATTGCCAATGATCTGATTGCCGGCCAGATCGATATCGGCCTCGTCCCGTATTCCGACATCGCGCAGCATCTCGCCGCCGGCAATGCCAAAGTGCTGTTCACCAACGGCCCGAAGCGCGTGCGCAAGCTCCCCAACGTTCAGGCGGTTGGCGAACGTTTCCCCGGTTTCTATTTCTGGAGTTGGTACGGCCTTGCCGCGCCGGCCAAGACGCCCGAGCCGATTGTGCAGCGTCTGCGCGCCGAACTCGTCGATATCGCCAAATCGCCGGACTTCCTGGCGATGATCGACAAGATCGGGCTCGCCCCCGTCGACCATCCGGAAAAGTTCGACGAGGTCATCACGGCCGAAGTTTCTCAGTGGAAACGGCTCGTGAAGGAATTGCAGCTTCCGCAGCTGTAAGGCCGCCGCCGGCGGTTTGCGCCGGGGAAGCAATTCACGTCTCGCCTTATTGTGTTGTACAATGGGCGGGACGCGGAGAGCCCTTCATGCCCGGTATCGACCAGAGCAAAAACTTTGTGCCGCTGAGGATAGCGGTGCTGACCGTGTCCGACACGCGCGAATTCGCCGACGACAAGTCGGGCACGACATTGATCGAGCGCATCAAGGCGGCGGGTCACACGGCGGCGGACCGCGCCATCGTCAAGGACGACATCGACGCCATCCGCGCCAAGGTGAAGGCCTGGATCGACGACAAGGGGATCGACGTCGTGATCACCACCGGCGGCACCGGCTTCACCGGCCGCGACGTGACCCCGGAAGCGGTCGAGCCGCTGTTCGAGAAGAAGATGGACGGCTTCTCGATGCTGTTTCTGATGGTGAGCCACGCCAAGATCGGCACCTCGGCGATTCAGACGCGCGCGACCGCGGGCGTGGCGAATTCGACTTATATCTTTTGCCTGCCGGGCTCCCCGGGCGCCTGCAAGGACGCCTGGGACGAGATCCTGGTGCACCAGCTCGACTACCGCTACCGGCCGTGCAATTTCGTCGAGATCCTGCCGCGGCTTGATGAGCACCTGCGGCGGCCCAAGGCGCAGGGCGCGACGACGTGAGCTTCTTTCTTACCTCTCCTGAAAGGGGTAGGTCGCCTGCCGAAGGCAGGCGGGTGGGGGTCATAAGCGAAATACAGAAATCAGTATTTTAACAAAGACCCCCTCCTTGACCCTCCCCCTTTCAGGGGGAGGGAACGGAGAGGCCGACGCGCGACGTCAATCACTAGATCGTATGCACGACGCCACCGTCGACACGTAGCGCCGCGCCGGTGGTCGCGGAGGCCTGCGGCGAGGCGATGTATACGACCATGTTCGCCACTTCATCGACGGTCGCCAGCCGCTTGATGATCGAGGTCGAGCGATGCGTCGCGATGAAATCCTTTTCGACCGCCTCCTGCGCAACCCCTTGCTCCTTGGCGATCTTGCCGAAGAAATCGGACACGCCTTCGGAACGGGTCGGGCCGGGCAAAACCGAGTTCACCGTCACGCCGGTGTTGGCAAGACTTGCGGCAAGGCCACGCGCGACCGCGAGCTGCGCGGTCTTGGTCATCCCGTAGTGCACCATCTCGGCCGGAATATTGAGGCCCGATTCGGAGGAGATGAAAACAATGCGGCCCCAGTTCTTCTTGCGCATGCCGCCGACATAGGCGCGCGACAGGCGGATGCCGCTCATCACGTTGGTGTCAAAGAAGCGCTGCCAGTCGGCGTCGGGGATGTCCTCGAACGCCTTCGGCTCGAAGATGCCGAGATTGTTGACGAGGATGTCGGTCTGCGGCACCGCCTTGAGGAATTTCGCGACGCCCTCGGCCGACGACAGATCGCCGGCCACGGCGTCGACCTGAGCGCCGGGGACTTCGGCCTGCAGCTTCTCCTTCGCCTTCTTCACCGCGGCCTCGGTGCGGCCGTTGATCACGACGCGCGCGCCGGACGCCGCCAGACCCTTGGCGATGGCGAAGCCGATGCCCAGTGTGGAGCCGGTCACGACGGCGTGCTTATTGGTCAGATCGATTTTCATGGATGCTTGCTCGCAAAAGAGGGAAGTCGCTTCGACCTAGGTGTATAGCGCGGCGGCGGTATCCAAGAATGGATTCAACGAAAGTTGAAGCGTAATGCCGGATCGGCTCGGATCTACAGCTCCAAATCCCAGAATTCGGCGACGACGTCCTGCCCCCAACTGCGCCGCGGCTCGCTCGATGTGAGAGTAAAGCCGGCCTTTTCGTAGATGTGGCGCGCAGCCGTTAGGATGCTGTGCGTCCAGAGCGTGATCTTTTTGTATCCGCTGCGGCGCGCGAAGGCGACGCATTCGTCCACCAGCCGCTGGCCAAGCCCCAGCCCGCGCGCTTTCGGGTCCACGATCAGCAGCCGGATGCGCGCGACCTCATCTGAGTCCCGCACCAGCATGATCGAACCGACGTTCTCGCCATTCAACTCGGCGATCCAGCAGCGCTCGCGCTTGGGATCGTTCTTGTTGGCGAAGTCGGCGACGATCTGCGCGCAGAGGCCTTCGAACGGCTCGCCCCACTGGCATTCCTGCGCGTAGATCTCGGCGTGGCGGGAGACGATCCAGCCGAAATCGCCAAAGCGCGGCTCGCGCAGCACCGGCTTGCCTTGCGGCTTGCTGTTTGTTTCTCCATCGAGCAGCGTTTGAATGGTGTCCATGGCATTGGTCAGGCGGGCCTGCTCCTCGGGCTTCAATCTGGCGAGCGTCTCGTCGACATCATCCTGCGAGCGCTGCTCGAGCGGCTCGAAGGTCTTGCGCCCGCGCGCGGTCAAGGCGAGGTGGCTCTGGCGCGCGTCTTTCTCGGAGGTCTTGCGGCTGATGAGCCCGCGCTTCTCGAAATTGCGCAGCACGCGGCTCAAGTAGCCGGCGTCGAGGTCGAGTGCCCGCGCGATGTCGCTGGCGGTGGGCCCGTCGCTGTGCGCGATCTCGTACAGCACCCGCATTTCTCCGAGCGAGTAGGGGCTGTCGAGATAGGTTTTGCGCAACACGCCGATCTGCCGCGTGTAGAAGCGGTTGAAGCGGCGCACGGCGGCGACGCGCTGGCCGGACTGGGAAGGATTATCCATGACCAGACCATCGTCGGCCAGTTGGTTGACAAAATCAAGTATCAGGATCGGCGAAGTTCTGGGCCCCAACTGCTGTGCTGGAATGTCGAGACGTCGGATCAGCGCGTGACGCGTGCGCCGATCGGCAGCATGGTCAGGCGTCGGCGCCCAATTTTGCGGAGAAGTGCTGCTTCGGGGTCGGCTACGTCGCCATGACCGCCGAGCGCATCGTAGAATCGGCGCGCGATCAGCAATCCCTGCTCCGGACGGGCGCCGCCGCCGAGCGCCACGCGCAGCATCGCCAGCAGTTCCGCCCAGGCGGGGCGCAAGGCATCCGCCGCGCTCGATGGACGAAAGACCGCGGCGCGCGCCGCGCCGTCCAGCGAATCGATCGCGCCCATGAAATTGTCGGCCGCGGTGACCCAGCCCGGCTCCGGCACCGTGCCGGCGCGCAGGAACAGCAGCCACGGCGTGCGCGTGCTCAAGGCGGCCGCCTTCAGGCGCTCCCCCAACGGAGCGCCCGAACTGATGAAGCGACAGCCGGCGATATCGGCCACCTCGGCCGTGGCATCGCGCGAGCCGGCATCGGCCACGACCACCTCGCTGATCAGCCCGGCGGTGGCGCCCGGTACCAGCGCGGCGAGCGTCGGCACCAGGGTCCGCTCCGATTCGTAGGTGGCGATAATGGCGCTGAGCATGGAACCACAACTGTGTAGCCGTGGTTGCAACCATATCATGTGCGGCTTGTCGATCCGCACCACGAGATAAAGCGCCAGATGCTTAATTCGTACGCCTTCCGAAAATGTTCTTGTTATGTTCACGTCCGACCACTAGGTTGCGCCCATGGCTCGAAGAAACGCAGCCCAGAAACGCCCGCCGGTGAAGGAGCTGCCCTCCGCGCCGGTGGGCGTGCATGCGCCGGCCGGGGCCGCTGGCCCCGCGAACCCCTACGACGAGGTCAGCGAGATGCTCGGCGTCGTCGTCGATCATGAGCGGCGGCGCGGTCGCGGCGCGCAGAGCAACGCGTCCGGACGCTACGAGCCGCTGGCGCGCGTCGCCTTCGACGACGGCTGGCAATCGCTCGACGAGCTGGCGCCGTTCAAGACGACGGTGCAGGTCGACGCCACGCGCAAGATCATCACCCGCAACGAGTCGCCGGACATCGGCTTCGACCGTTCGATCAATCCCTATCGCGGCTGCGAGCATGGCTGCGTGTACTGCTTCGCGCGGCCGACGCATGCCTATCTCGGCCTTTCGCCGGGGCTCGACTTCGAATCCAAGCTGTTCATGAAGCCGGAGGCGGCCGAACTGCTGGAGCGCGAACTGTCGTCGCCGAGCTATCAGCCGAAGGTCATCGCGATCGGTACGAATACCGATCCGTACCAGCCGATCGACCGCCGCTACCAGGTCATGCGCCGCATCCTCGAGGTGCTCGACAGAGCCGGGCATCCGGTCGGCATCGTCACCAAGTCGGCGCTGGTGCTGCGCGATCTCGACATCCTGTCCCGCATGGCCGAGCGCAAGCTCGCCAAGGTGGCGCTGTCTGTGACGACGCTCGATCCCGAACTCGCGCGCAAGATGGAGCCGCGCGCGGCGACGCCGATGCGGCGGCTGGAAACATTGCGCCGCCTGTCGCAGGCCGGCATTCCGACCACGGTGATGGTGGCGCCGGTGATCCCCGCACTCAACGACTCCGAGATGGAGCGCATTCTTGACGCCGCGCACGCCGCCGGCGTCAGGGAGGCAGGCTACGTGCTGCTGCGTCTGCCGCTCGAGGTGCGCGATCTCTTCCGCGAGTGGCTGATGTCGAATTACCCGGATCGCTACCGTCACGTCTTCAAGCTCATCCGCGATATGCGCGGCGGCAAGGATTACGACTCGACCTGGGGCACGCGCATGAAGGGCACCGGCCCTTATGCTTGGATGATCGGCCGCCGCTTCGAGATGGCCTGCGAGAAGATCGGGCTGAATACGGCGAAATCTTCGCTCAGCATCCAGCACTTCCGGCCGCCCAAGCCGGGGGCCGAGCAACTGAGTTTGTTTTAGGCTGCCGTTTCCCCGTCATCCACCGGCTGTCCACCGCCGTAATTGACATCGCGACCGCGGCGCGCACTGTGGCGCGATCATGCCTCGCAAAGCCGCCGAATCGAAGCGCCTGCCGATCAAGGAACCCGTACTGCGTCCGACGTTCCGGCGCGAGCGGCGCGGGCTCGGCCAAGGCATCTGGCCGATCGCCGGGTGCGACGAGGCGGGCCGGGGGCCGCTGGCCGGTCCGGTGGTCGCCGCCGCGGTGGTGCTCGATCCGGACCACATTCCGCGCGGGCTCAACGATTCCAAGAAGCTCGACGCCGCCGCACGCGAGAAGCTCTACGAGAAAATCTGCGCGACGGCGCAAGTCGCGGTCGCTTTCGGCGCGGTCGAGCGCATCGACCGCGACAACATCCTGCGCGCGTCGCTCTGGGCTTTGGCGCGCGCGGTGAAGGCGCTGCCGGTCAAGCCCAAGCTCGTCTATGTCGACGGCAACATGAAGATCGACTGCGGCTGCGACTGCGAAGCGGTGGTATCGGGCGATGCGCTGGTGCTGTCGGTGGCGGCAGCCTCAATCGTCGCCAAGGTGACACGCGACCGGCTGATGATGCAGCTCGGCATCGCCCATCCCGGCTACGGCTTCGAGCGCCACATGGGCTACAGCGTGCCCGAACACTTCGCCGCGCTGGCCAAGCTCGGGCCGACGATCCATCACCGCAGGTCATTCGCGCCGGTCGCCGCCAAGCTCGCCGCCTTGGGCAGCGTCTCCGACGAGGTCGTGGCGGAATTGTTGCCTCTTTAGCCGGCCTTCTTTATCTCTGGTCGTCGCGCGTCGCTCTTAATCCCGACCCTTTCAGGGGAGGGACTAAGAAAGTGAGAGATCACCCGCCCGGGCCAATGCATTACGTCTCCCTGCTCATTGAATTCCTGCGTGGACGCCCGAGCGTGGTGTTCTGGACGGTTGCGCTCACGCAGGCCGTGATCTGGACGCTCGTTCCGGCCCTCTTCTACAGCGCGCCTCCCGGCGAGGTCCCATTGCTGCTCGCCGTCGGCCATGAGTTCATGCTCGGCAGCTACTTCGGGCCGCCGCTGGCGTTCTGGCTCGGCGAAATCGCGTTCCGCGCCGCCGGCACGTTCGGGCTTTATGCGCTGTCGCAAGCCTGCGTCGTCGTCGCCTATTGGGCGGTGTTCACGCTCGGCCGGCGCATTGTCGGCACGCGGCACGCCGTGCTGGCCGTGCTGCTGATGGTCGGCATCTCCGCATTCACCGTGCCGGCGCCGAATTTCGGACCGGCGATTCTGGCCGCGCCGTTCTGGGCGCTGGCGCTGCTGTTCTATTGGCGCGCGATCGGTGACGGCGAGCGCGGCAACTGGTTCCTGCTCGGCATCGATCTCGGCCTGCTGCTGCTCGCGAATTATGCCGGGATTATCCTCGTCGCGCTGCTGATCGTGTTTACGCTTGTCACGCCGGCCGGCCGGCGCGCGCTGCTCAGGCCGGAGCCTTGGTTTGGCGGCGTGCTGTTCGCCATTGTCGTGTTCCCGCATGCTGCGTGGCTGTGGTACGAGCGCGATCTTGTGCTCTCCGGGCTGCAAGACAGCATCGTCGTCGCCGGCCGGCTGTCGCCCGGCGTGTGGCTGACGCTGACTCTTGTGCTCACGCATCTCGGCCTCGCGCTGCTGATCTTTCTCGCCAGCGGCTGGCCGCGCAAGCGGCGTGACCGCGCGCCCGAGATCGACCGCGATGCCGTGCGGCCCTTCGCGCGACTATACGTCTTTGTCTTCGCGCTGGCGCCGGCGCTGGCCGCCATCGCCATCACCTTCGCGACTGGCCGGCTCGGGCCGCTCGACCGCATCACGCCGCTGGTGGTGCTCTCGGGCCTCGCGGCCGTCGTCGCCGGGAGCGACAAGGTGCTGCTCTATCGCGAGCGGTTCGTCTCGTACGCCTGGCTCGGCCTGCTGATCGCGCCGCCTGCCCTTGTCGTGCTCGGCCTCGCGCTGCTGCCGTGGACGTTCAAGACCGAACTCGCCATCGCGCAGCCGGCCAATGCCGAAGGCCGCTTCTTCGCCGACAACTTCCAGCGTCGCACCGGCAAGCCGCTTGAATACGTCACCGGCGACATGCGCGTCGCGCCATTGGTCGCGCTCGGCGCGCCGAGCCGCCCGCATGTCTATTTCAACTGGGCGCCCGAGCGCAGCCCCTGGGCGAGCCTCGAGGACATGCGCGCGCGTGGCGGCCTGTTGCTCTGGCCCTTGGCCGACACTGCCGGGGCGCCGCCGGCGCTGTTGAAATCGCAATTCCCCGAGCTGGTTCCTGAAGTGCCGCGCGCATTCCCGCGGCCGGTGCAGGGCTTCCTGCCCCTCATCCGCATGGGCTGGGCTGTGATCCGGCCCGAAACGGCAAAGCCTTAGCCGTCAATCCGGCGCATGAGCGGATTGCGCTCCGGGCAATCGATCAGACCAATTCGGCCGTGCGTGCATAAAGCTCGTCGAAAGCCGCCTCAAGCCCGGGATGAATGCCCCTGATATTGGCGACGACCTGGGCCGCCCAATCGAAATATGCCTGCTTGCGCTCCGCCGGCCAGTCGGCAGGCGGCGCATTTAATATGTCGCGCAGATTGCAGATTTTGTCCGCCAGCTTCACGAGCTTGGCTTCACGCGACGCGCGCGCCGCGTGTTCGATCTGAAGTTGTTTCCGCACCTGCTTCGGCAGCGACTTGTCGTCCGTGACCTCGACCACGATGCTTGCGATCCTGGGCCCGAACCGGTTTTCCAATTCGGCAAACGTCGTCTCCGTATCCTCGATCGTATCGTGGAGGACTGCGGCGCAAAGCACATCGATGTCCGTGACATGGCCCTCGTTGGCGAGAACGTCAGCCAGTGCGATCGGGTGGTTGATGTAGGGCGACGCACTCGCGTCCTTGCGCCGCTGGTTTCGGTGCTTTTCGGCGGCGAACGATATGGCCTCGATCAGCAGGCTTACGGCGTTGGCAGTGGCGTCCATTGTGATTGTGTCGTGTCCACTTGACGAAAGCGCGATATTGCGCGGCAGCCCGCGTAACGCAAGAGGGTCAATGATAACCCTCGCCTTCGGCGACTTTGCCGCGGAATAGCCAATAGACCAGAATGATGTAGCCGAGGATCATCGGCAGCAAGATCAGCGTCCCGAGCAGCATGAAGATCTGGCTCGCCGGCGCCGCGGCGGTGTCCCAAATCGTGAGCGACGGCGGCACGAGATAAGGAAAGTTCGAGATCACCAGCCCGGCATAGCCGAGCAGAAAGAGCACGATCGCGGCGAGGAAGGGCCCCACATCGCGGCCCTCGTCGAGCCAGCGCCAGATGAGATAGGCGGTGAGCGCGGTGATCGACGGCACCGGCCACAGGAAATAGAAGTTCGGCAGGGAGAACCAGCGCGTGGCGATGCGCGGCTCGATCAGCGGCGTCCACAGGCTGACCGCCGCCATGAACAGCAACACCAGCGCGAGGAAAATTTTGGCCTGGCTGCGCGCGCGGCGTGCCACCGGGCCTTCCGTCTTCATTGCGAGCCAGGTCGTGCCGAGCAGTCCATAACCGCAGATCAGCCCAAGCCCGCAGAGCAGCGAGAACGGCGTCGCCCAGTCGAACGGGCCGCCGCTGTACTGACCGTTGCTTACCGGAACGCCTTCAATCAGCCGGCCGAGGATGACACCTTGCGCGAAAGCAGCAAGCGTCGAGCCGATGGTGAAGGCCACGCTCCACCAGGTCTTGCTGCGCGAGACGAGGCGAAATTCAAAGGCGACCCCGCGGAATACCAGCGCGAGCAGCATGATGATCACCGGCAGATACATTGCCGGCATGATCACGGCATAAGCGCGGGGAAACACCACGAACAGCCCGACGCCGCCGAGCACGAGCCATGTCTCATTGCCGTCCCAGAACGGCGCAATCGAGCGCATCATCTGGTCGCGCTCGCGCTCGCTGCCGGCGAATGGAAACACGATCCCGGTGCCGAGATCGAAGCCGTCGAAGATGACGTACATGGCGACGGCGACGCCGATGATGCCGGCCCAGATCAAAGGAAGATACCATTCCATGGCCATGCTCCCTTTAGCCCTTGTGGAACGCGTCGAGCCCGGCTTCCTGCGCGGCAGACAGCGGCCTGTTGCCCAGATTCGGCTGCGCCTCTTTGGGCTCCGGTCCGCCGGGTCCAAAAGCGATCAGGCGGTTCATGTAGTAGATGCCGAACCAGAACACGATGCCGTAGGTGATGACGAACAGCGCCAGCGTCCCGGCGATGGTCGCGCCAGGCACCGGCGAGGTGGCATCGGCCGTGCGCAGGATACCGTGCACGATCCATGGCTGGCGGCCCGTCTCGGTCACCACCCAGCCGGAGATGACGGCGACGAAGCCGACCCACCAGCCATTCGCCATGATGCGCAAGAACCAGCGTGTCTCGAACAATCTGCCACGCCACCACAGGAAAGCGCCGAACAGTGCCGCGGCGATCATCAGCAGGCCGAGCCCGACCATGATGCGGAAGGCGAAGAACACCGGCGCGACCGGCGGACGTTCGGCGGGCGGCACGCTCTTCAATCCAGGAAACAAGCCGTCCCATGAGTGGGTGAGCACAAGCGCAGCGCCGTGCGGGATCGAAATCGAGAAGCGGTTGGTTTCGGCTTTTTCATCGGGCCACGCGAAAATCTCGAAGTCGCCGGGCTTGCTTCCGTCCCAGTGTGCTTCCATGGCCGCGATTTTGATCGGCTGGTGCTCGAGCGTGTTCAGCCCGTGCTGATCGCCGATGATCAGTTGCAGCGGCGCGAGGATCGCGGTGAGACCGATCGCCATGCGCAGCATGGTGCGGCCTTCCTCGATATAGCGGGCGCCGATGACATACCGTGCGCCGACCGCGAACACCACGAAGCCGGTGGTGAGATAGGCCGCGTTGAGCATATGCGCGAAGCGATAGGGGAAGCTCGGATTGAAGATCACATAAAGCCAGTCGGCCGGATAGGCGACGCCGTCGCGCATTTCGTGTCCGACCGGTGTTTGCATCCAACTGTTGGCTGCCAGGATCCAGAATGCGGACAAGGCCGTGCCGGCTGCGACGATGCCGCCCGAGAGGACATAGAGCCACGGCGGGACACGATTGAACCCGAACAGCAGAATGCCGAGGAAGGTCGCCTCGAGAAAGAACGCTGTCAGCACCTCGTAGCCGAGCAGGGGCCCGAGCACATTGCCGGTGACGACGGAGAAGCGGCTCCAGTTGGTGCCGAACTGATAGGACAACACGATGCCGGACACGACGCCCATGGCGAATGACACGGCAAAGATTTTGGTCCAGAAGCGCATCAGCCGGTGAAAGCGCTCCTCACCCGTGCGCAGCCATACGACGCCGAGCGTGGCGATATAGGC
>DATARB010000181.1:0-1678 GCA_036264375.1 Pseudolabrys sp. | reverse complement strand
TGAAGGACGAGTTGATGCCGCGCTATGCCGAGCTGATCTATAACGGCTTCTGGTTCTCGCCGGAGCGCGAGATGCTGCAGGCCCTTATCGACAAGAGCCAGGAGAAGGTCGAGGGCCGTGTCAGGCTGAAGCTCTACAAGGGGCTGGCTCGGGTCGTTGGACGCGAGTCGCAGAACAGCCTCTACAGCCTGGCGCACGTCACCTTCGAGGAAGACGCGGTCTACGACCAGCGCGATGCCGAAGGCTTCATCCGCCTGCAGGCATTGCGCCTGCGCCTCGCCGCGAAGCGCGATCGGAGATAGCCCCTCACCCCTATCCTCTCCCCGCAAGCGGCGCAAGCGGGGAGAGGGAGTCGTAAGTGCGCTTCGAGCGCCGCCATCAAATCCCTCGCCCCGCTTGCGGGAAGAGGGCGCCCGAAGGCGTAAGCCTGAGGACGGGTGAGGGGGAAATCGGAACTGGCGTTACTGCGCGCGTTTGTGCTGTTCGAGCCAGCCCAGCATGATGCGATTGAACGCGTCGGGCGCCTCGACATTCGGGAAGTGCCGCATGCCGGCGATCTCCTCATAGCGTCCGCCCGCCACGAGGCCCGCGAGCTTCTTGTTTTCGGGCGCCGGCGTGCCGGGATCGTCCGCGCCGCAGACGACCAGGATCGGCACCCGCACGCTCGGCAATCGCCGGGTGAAATCGAAATCCAGAATGCCGGACGAACAACCGAGATAACCGGCGGGACTGGTCGCTGCAATCGTGTCGCGGATCTGCTTCCAGCGGTGCGGGTTCTTGCCCTTGAACGCGTCGGTGAACCAGCGCTCCATCGTCGCGTCGGCGATCGGCTCCAGGGAGTCCGCGTTGCGCACGATGCCCATGCGCTCGTCCCATGCGGCCTTGGCGCCGACCGGGCTGGCCGGCAGCGTGTCGCACCACATCGCGGAGATCAGCTTCTGCGGATGATCGAGCGCAAAGGCCTGGCCGAGCATCCCGCCGATCGACAGGCCGATGTAGTGGATTCGAGGAATCGAGAGGGCGTCGAGCACCGTCGCAACATCGCCGGCGAGGTCCTTTATCGGGTAATGGCCGCCCGTCGCCGGATCGCTGCCGCCGTGGCCGCACATATCGATTCGCAACACGCGAAACCCGGCCTGAAGCAGAACTGGCACCTGCTCCGCCCAGCTGCCGCTGTCGGAGGCCAAGGAATGCGTGATGCAGACGGTCGGGGCGTTGTCGGGCCCGACCAAATCGTAGGCGATCTTGCGTTCCTGCAATGGCAACAGCATGGCCTCTCCTTCCGCGCCTGAAGTGACGGCCAGCTTAGGGCCACGCCGGCCGCCCTGTCACGCGCGGGGCAATGAGGCGGCGCGCGCGTCAGCCGGATCGCGACGGATCCCCCTCGGCCGAGGCGGTAAACGGCGCGTCACTAGAGCAGCGAGGGGGCAAGGTCGTAGAGGATGAGCCGCCGCAGGAACATCAGGATCAGAATCAGGATCACCGGCGAGATGTCGACGCCGCCGAAATTCGGCAAAAAGCTCCGGATCGGACGCAAGGCCGGCTCAGTCACGCGGTAGAGAAAATCGCCGATCACCGCGACGGCGCGGTTGTAGCGGTTGATGACGCCAAAGGCCAACAGCCAGCTCAATACCGCCTGGGCGATCAGCAGCCAGATGTAGATGTCGATCAGCGTGTC
>DATARB010000103.1:0-111562 GCA_036264375.1 Pseudolabrys sp. | reverse complement strand
CCGCCGAGCGCGCGGCAGATTTCGCCCGACAGCTTCACCGAATCGATCAAATCCTTGCCGGCCATTTCGTAATCGACGCCGAGCGCGACCCAGCGCATCGCCCAATCCGGCTTCCATTGCAGCTTGCAGCGCCCGCCGGTGACCAGCGTGGTGACGCGCTCCTTGGTGTCGGGATCGTCGTAGGTGATGGTGCCGGCTTTCGCATCGTGCGCGACGACCGGCACCTGCAATACGATACCAGTGCGCGGCGAGATCGGCAGGAACGGCGAATAGGATTCGGCACGCTCCTCGCGCAGCGACGGCAGCATGATGGTCATCACTGCGTCGAAACGCTCCAGCACTCTGAGCAGCGCCGCATCGAACAGACCCGACGTGTAGCAGGCGGTCGACGACATGAATTCGTAGTCGAAGCCGAATTGATCGAGGAAGGCGCGCAGCCGCGCATTATTATGCGCGGCGAAGCTGTCGTGAGTGCCGAACGGATCGGGCACCTTGGTCAGCGGCTTGCCGAGATGCTTCTCCAGCATCTCCTTGTTCGGCACGTTGTCCGGAACTTTGCGCAGGCCGTCCATGTCGTCGGAGAAGGCGATCAGCCGCGTCTTGATCTTGTCGTCTGTAAGCACGCGAAAGGCATGGCGCACCATGGTGGTGCGCGCGACCTCGCCGAAGGTTCCGATGTGCGGCAGGCCGGAGGGGCCATAGCCAGTCTCGAAGATCACCTCATCTTTCGGCGTCTTCTTCAGGCGGGCGACGATCTTGCGCGCCTCCTCGAACGGCCAGGCGCCCGATTGCTCGGCGACGCTCCGCAGGTCTTGCACGCTTTCGGTGGTCTGGATCGACATCATTGCACTCCGACGTGCAGACATAGGCAAGGGGCCGCGGCCCGTCAAATCAGGCGCAAGGCGCCTCTTTCACAGCGGCACCGAGGCCGCTACATGCTGGCCTCCATGTCCACGAAAGAACTCCAGTGAATTCGACTCCCGACAGCATCGTCTCACCAGCCAAGACCGCCGCCATCATCGGCGGCGGTCCGGGCGGCTTGATGGCCGCGGAAGTGCTGGCAAGGGCCGGTGTGGCTGTCACCGTCTACGATCAGATGCCGTCGGTCGGCCGCAAGTTCCTGTTGGCCGGACGCGGCGGCCTCAATCTCACGCACAGCGAAGAGCTTCCGGGATTCCTCGCGCGCTATGCTGAGATTGCACCATTGTTGCGCAAGGCGATCGGAGCCTTCCCGCCATCGGAGTTGCGCGCCTGGTGCGAGGGCCTTGAGCAAACGACCTTTGTCGGCTCGAGCGGCCGCGTCTTCCCGACGTCGTTCAAGACGTCCCCGTTATTGCGCGCCTGGCTGCGCCGTCTCGCGGCGCTCAATGTCGCCATCGCGCCGCGCCATCGCTGGGATGGATGGAGCGATGACGGCAGACTGCGCTTCAGGAACGGGGAGCGGGAGGTCCTCGTTGCCCCGGACGTCACCATCCTGGCCCTCGGCGGCGCGAGCTGGCCGCGGCTCGGATCGGACGCGCGCTGGACTGCGATTCTGGACGGGCGCGGTGTCGCCATTGCGACGCTGGCGCCGGCGAATTGCGGCTTCAGCGTACAATGGTCCGATGCCTTCCGCCGCTTCGAGGGCGAGCCGCTCAAGCGCATCGGCATCAGCTTCGGCGAACGCACAGTGCGCGGCGAGGCCGTCGTCACGCGCGAGGGCCTCGAGGGCGGCGCGATCTACGCGCTGTCCGGCCCACTGCGGACCGCTATCGAAGCCAAAGGCGAAGCGGCGATCAGCATCGACCTGCGTCCCGATGTAACCGCCGCGGTGCTGGCACAACGATTTGCAACTGTGGACCGGAAGCAATCGCTCGCGAACAGCCTGCGCAAGGCGGGCAAGCTGCCGCCCGTTGCGACCGGCCTCCTGCATGAAGCCGCGCTCGCCTCAGGCCGCCGCGTGGCGGCATTGAATGTCGACGACCTCGCCGCGCTCATCAAGGCGGTGCCGGTGCGCTTGACCGGCGTGCGTCCGATCGCCAATGCCATCTCGACCGCGGGCGGCATCAGCTTCGCCGCGCTCGATGAGCACTTCATGCTGAAGGCGCTGCCCGGCGTCTTCGCCGCCGGCGAGATGCTCGACTGGGACGCGCCGACCGGCGGCTACCTGTTGCAGGCGACCTTCGCCACCGGCGTCGCCGCGGGCCAAGGTGCGGTGAAGTGGCTGTCCGCGACGCCGGCATAAAAGAAGGGCCGCCCGCAGGGGGGACGGCCCTTCCATTGTCGAACCACAGTCCGTGGACCGGACCTCGTGACCCTTAGGCCACGCAGACTCCCACCGAGGCGAGAATCCAGGTCACGGATGCCGGCGGCTGCGGCGATAGACAATGAGACACTGGATCACCTCCTTTCTGATGTTGACGATGGAGGTAACGTAAGGCGTTCGCGCTGAATTGGAAGCGGTGATTTCGAGGCCTAAAAGGGGCTCACCGGGAAATAGCGCAACCACAAGTCGGTGAACCGCCCCCGCTCCCACAGACGGAACAGCGCCCAATTGAACGCCTGCCGCAGCAGGTCGTTGCCGCGTTTCACGGCGATGCCAACGCCTTCGCCGAAAAAACGGCTCTCCATGTATGGCCCGCCACGGAAGACGCAGCAGTTCGCCGAGTCGGTGCCGTTGAGCCAGAACGCGAGCGAGATGCCGTCGCCGAACAAGAGATCGACTTCGCCTTTCTTGAGGGCCGCGCGCGCCGCCTCGGGCGAAGGATAGGTTTTCAAGTCGGCCTCGGTGAACAGCGCCTTCAGGAACGCTTCATGCGCCGTGCCGGCAACGACGCCGATCTTCTTGCCCTCCAGCGATTCGGGACGCACGTCTGAGATATTGACGTCGCGCCGCGACACGAAACGTGCGGGCATGCGGTAATAGGGATCGCTGAAATCGACCTTCAATCGCATCTCCGGCGTCTCGGCGATGGAGGCGATCACCGCATCGCCGTTGTTGGTGTTCAGCGCGTCGATCAGCGTGTCGAAACGCCGCATCTGGATCGTGCACGCCACCTTGATCTCGTCGCAGATCAGCCGCGCCAGATCGACATTGAAGCCGACCGGCGTACCGTCCGGCCCCGCATAATTGAAGGGCGGATAATCGGTCTCGGTGAGGAAGCGGATGATGCTGATGCGCGTGAGATCGGGGCGTTCTGGGCGCCGGCGCGGATCCCAGAAGCCGGGCACGGCCATCGGATCAGCCTTCAGCGCCTGCGTGAGCGGCACAGCCGGCGTCTCGGTCGGCGCCGGCGAGATGCGATTGACGGGCGCCTCTTCCTGCGGACTGGGCGGCTCCACGACTTTCGGCTGCTCGGCCGGCGGCCGCGCCGGCCGCTCGCGCTGCTGCGCGCCCGCCACGCCCGGCGTCAATGCGCACAGCAGAACGGCAAGGCAGCAAATGGCAGCCCAAGCGCCGCAGCGCCAACCTTCACCCGGATGCAATCTCATTCACCCGCCTCGGACGATTATTGGCGCATGGTCGCATGCGCTGAATCGGCGGGACCATAGCATCACGATTGCGGCCGGCCAGCCATAATCGCCGGTCAAGATAAGGGGCAAATCAGGTGGCGGTTAGGCGCTTCTCGATCTCCGCCACGGGCTGCTTCACCAGGTCCTTGTCGACCTCGGCGCGCACCGCGCCCTTCAGCGCGTGCGAATAGGCCGGACGCAGCATGCCGAGCGCACGCGGCGACGCCACCACGATGAGCGACTTGGCCTTGCCGCTGGCGACAGCCGCGTCGAGATACTGGGCAAGCTGCGTCAGGAAGGCCTGCTCCGCCTGGACGTGCCAGTCGGTCTGCTCGACCGCGCTGCGGCCAGGGCCGACCGAACTGTGCGAGCGGCCGGGCTTGTCTGCGCCGAGTTCGTGCGTCGCCAAGTCCTTCTGCTCGATCGCCTCGATCATCTTCAAGCTGGGAGACTGGATGTTGCCGAGGTTTTCCAGCACCAGCGCCTTGGCGCCGTCACACACGACGACCCATTCGCCGTGGCGGATCAACAACCCGGACATGGACGTACCTCCTGAGGGCCGGCGTAAGTTTACGCAGGCCGCATCTGCGGAGTCTTGTGGAGTCTTGCGCTGGGGTGGAACGCCGCGACCCGCGCTTTTGTTGCCGCCGCAGGATGCTTCAGTTCGTGCCGTCGAGCAGGCGCCGGGCGATCACCTGCGCCTGGATTTCGGCGGCGCCCTCGAAGATGTTGAGGATGCGCGCATCGCACAAAATGCGCGAAGCCGGGAATTCCAGCGCGAAGCCGTTGCCCCCGTGGATTTGCACCGCGTTGTCGGCATTGGCCCAGGCCACGCGCGCGGCCAGAAGCTTGGCCATGCCGGCTTCGAGATCGCAGCGCCGGCCGGAGTCCTTCTCGCGCGCCGCGTGATAGGTGAGTTGGCGCGCGATCATGATCTCGGTCGCCATCATCGCGATCTTGTCGGCCACGCGCGGGAAATCGACGATGGGACGGGCGAACTGCACGCGGTTCTGCCCGTACGCCATCGCCTGCTCCATCGCCGCCTGCGCCACGCCGATGGCGCGCGCCGCGGTCTGGATGCGTGCGGATTCGAAAGTCTGCATGAGTTGCTTGAAGCCCAGGCCCTCGACGCCGCCGAGCAGGTTCTCCGCTTTCACCTCGAAGCCGTCGAAGGCGATCTCGTATTCCTTCATGCCGCGATAGCCGAGCACCTCGATCTCGGTGCCGCTCATGCCCTTGGCGGGGAACGGATTGGCGTCGTCGCCGCGCGGCTTCTCGGCGAGCAGCATCGAGAGGCCGCGGTGGCCGGGCTCCTTCGGATTGGTGCGCACCAAAAGCGTCATCAGGTCGGCACGCACCGGATGCGTGATCCAGGTCTTGTTGCCGTAGACCTTGTAGACATTGCCCTCGCGCACCGCGCGCGTCTTGAGCGAGGCGAGGTCGGAGCCGGTGTTCGGCTCCGTGAACACCGCGGTCGGAAGAATGCGCCCCGAAGCGATACCCGGGAGCCATTTGCGCTTCTGCGCGTCCGTGCCCCCGCCGAGGATCAGTTCGGCAGCGATCTCCGAGCGCGTACCGAGCGAGCCGACGCCGATATAGCCACGCGACAATTCCTCGGAGACGACGCACATCGACTCCTTGCCGAGGCCCATGCCGGTATATTCCTCCGGAATGGTCAGTCCGAACACACCGAGCTCGGACATCTGCGAGATGATCTCGAGCGGGATATAGCTGTTGGTGCGGTGCCAACCCTGCGCATGCCCGATCACTTCGCTGTCGGCGAACTTGCGCATCTCTTCGCGGATCGATTCCAGCGTTTCATCGAGGCCGGCAATGCCAACTGTGGCGTGGTGCTGCTCGCGCATCAATGCCACGAGCCGCGCGCGCCGCTCAGCGGTGTTGCCGCTGGCGATCAGGCTCTCGACCATGGGATTGATGCGCGCGGACACCTGAGCCATCGAGAGGCCGAGATCGCTCGGGCGCACGACCTCGTTTTGGCTCATGGGAATGCCGCCGATGATCTGGGCGATGTACTCGCCAAGGCCGATGCGGACGAGATGCTCCTCGATCTCGCCAAAGGTGCCCTCGCCGGCCATGCGCTCGGTGTAGGCTGCGAGCTGGCGCACCGCTTCGACATAGGTTGCGAGCCAGGCGAGCCCGTGCGTTGCGCGCTGCTCGCGGTCGAGCAGCCGTGCGACGACGTGGCCTTCCACCACCACGCGCTCGCGGACCTTGGCGGTCGCGTCCGCCAGGAGCGCATCGAGCGCCGCGGTCGCCTCCCGGCTGAGTTCGACCAGTTCGTGTTCTGCGACGGTACGAGAGGCGGCAATCGGCATGGGGTCCTCAGTCAAAACCAGTCGTCGGTGCCCGGGCAGACAAGGACACTACGCGTGCAATGCACAAAAGCAATGGGGTCAGAATTTACAGAAATTACGATGGTTTAGGGGCCAGGTGCACCCCCAATAGCGAGTAAATTAACCATTTTTGGCTTTGATGGCCACGGTACTTCTGCGCAGTGCCCTTTTTCCACCGGCGAGACGAACCGGCTCCATGCGCTTCCCCGACTTGATCCTGCCGCTTAAACGGCTCCCGCGGATGCTCACGTCTTTGTCCGTGCGCACCCGCGTCGTTGTCCTCGCCCTCGTTCCAGTAGCCGGCTTCCTCGCCAATGGATTGACTTACCTGTCCGGCGAGGGCGATGTCGGCATCGCCTTCGAAACGGTGAGGCAGTCCACCGCGCTGTCCGACGCAAGCCGCGACTTCAAGAGCGCGATCGCGGCGATGCGCATTGCGGTGAAGGATTTCAGCGCTTCGCCCAGCAGCGCGTTGGTGACGAATTTCGAACAGGCGCACACAAAGGCGCTGCAAAGCCTCGACGTCATATCGGGCTCGATCGATCTCCGCTTTGCCGAGACGATTGCCAACTTGCGCCACGACGTCACGGAGCAGCGAAAGAACTTCAACGATTTGGTGCACGAGCAGGAGACGCTCGGCTTCACCGCCGGCAGCGGCCTGCGCGGCAAACTGAGCGAAGCGAGCAATGCCGTCGAACGCATCATCAACGAGAACATGTCGTGGCTTGCCGGCGAGGACGCGCAGAAGCTGATGATGGCGCTGCTGGTCATGCGGCATCATGAGGCCGAATACCGGCTCGCCCAATCCGAGCTTGCGCACCAGCAATTCCTCGCCGCCTACAAACAGTTCAACGACACCTTCGCTCTGGTCGACGGCACGCCGGCAATGAAGGGGCGGCTCGAGCAGCAAGTGAAGACCTATGCCGACACGTTTTCGCAATGGGTCGACTCCTTCGACCGCGTCTATCCCTTGCGCGCCGTGATGGACATGGACAGCCAGCGCATGCTGCCGCGCGCCGACGAGATCATCGACTGGGCGCGCGAGAAGGCCGCCTCTGCCGCCTCCGGCCTCGCCGTATCGCAGTCGCACACGCGCGCGGGCATCATCGCGGTCGGCATCGCCATGGTCGCGCTGGGCCTGGGCTTCAGCTGGCTGATCGGCCGCAGCATCACGCGACCGCTCAACGGACTGGCCGGCGTGATGAAGCGCCTGGCCGACGGCGACACCTCGGCGCGCATTCCCGCCACGCAGGCGCGGGACGAGATTGGCGAGATGGCGCGTACCGTCATCGTCTTCCGCGACACCATGATCGAGCGCGAACGGCTCTCGAAAACGCAAGCCGAAGCAAGCCATGCCAAGGAACGGCGCAGCGACGAGATCGCCCTGACGATCACCACCTTCGAGCGCTCGGTCGAAAGCGCGTTGGGCAAGCTGCGCGCCGCCTCGATGAAGCTTGAAATGAGCTCGTCCGATCTCAGCGAAGCGGCCGATACGGTCTCCTCCGAAGCCGACACCGCGACCAGCCGCGTGTCGGCGGCTTCGGAGAACGTCACGGCCGCAGCGAGCGCGGTCGAGGAACTCGCGGCCTCCATCGGCGAGATCGCGTGGCAGGCGGCGAAATCCACCGATGTCGCCACGCGTGCGGTGTCGGAAGCGCAGCGCACCGTGGTCACCATGACACAACTCGGCAACGCCGCGACGCGCATCGGCGAGGTGGTCGGACTGATCCAGGCGATCGCCGGCCAGACCAATCTGCTCGCGCTCAACGCCACGATCGAAGCCGCGCGGGCCGGCGACTCCGGGCGCGGCTTCGCCGTCGTCGCGGCCGAGGTGAAATCGCTCGCCGGGCAGACGGCGAAAGCGACCGAAGAGATCGCCCAGCAGATCGGTTCGATCCAGTCGGCGGCGGCTGACGCCGCCACGGCGATCGAGCAGGTCAACGACATCATCCGCGACATGTCGTCGATCGCCACCATGGTGGCCGCGACGGTCGATCAGCAGAATTCGGCGGTCGCCTCGATCGCGGAAGGCGTCAACCGTGCGTCGGGCGAGGCGCGCGGCGGCGCCGAGGCGATGAGCCGCGTGGCCGGCGTGAGTTCGGGCGCGCGCAGCACCGCCTCCGACGTCAAGGTGCTCGCCGATACCGTGGCCATCGAAGCGGAAAATCTCGAAGCCGAGGTGCGTCAGTTCCTAAGCGACGTCCAGGCGGCGTAGCTCCTTCTCTCCGCGTGAGGGGAGAACGTGGCGAGCCAAAGCGAGCCGGATGAGGGGGCGCATCCGAGCGACAAAGGCTTGCGGCCAAGCCCCCTCACCCGAATTCCTCGCATACGCTCGGAAGTCGACCTCTCCCCGCAAGCGGGGAGAGGTAAAGACCACGCCCTTGCAAACCCCATCGCGATGGATGATCTGAAAGGCTGCGACCCTCTGGAGCGAGCCTTTGCGACCGTTGCTGCTGTCATTGCGAATTGCCATTGATGCCTTCCGGCATTTCCTCGCCGACGACGGCTGGGCCATCGCCAGCCACATCGCGCTATCGACGCTGATGGCGCTGTTCCCCTTCCTGATCGTCGTCACCGCGCTGGCCGGCTTCTTCTTCGGCTCCAAGGAACTTGCTGACGAGGCGGGGCGGATCCTACTCGAAACCTGGCCGAAGGCGGTCGCGGCGCCGATCGCACAAGACGTCAGCGGCGTGCTCACCGCGACGCGCGGCGATGTGCTCACCTTTGGCGTCTTGTTCGCGGTCTACTTCGCGTCGAGCGGCGTCGAGAGTCTGCGCATCGGGCTCAACCGTGCCTACGACATGAAGGAGCCGCGTCCGTGGTGGATGCTGCGGATGGAGTCGATCGTGTACGTGCTTGTCGGCGCGGTGGCGATGCTGGCCTTCTCGTTCCTTGTCGTGCTCGCGCCGTTCATCTGGTACACGCTCCTGCAATACGTCCCGACGCTGGCGCCATTCAGCGGTGTCGTCACCTTCGCGCGCTACATCGCGGCGGCCATCGTGCTGGTGATCGCGCTCTCCATCGTGCATATGTGGCTGCCGGCGGGCCAGCGCTCGTTCAAGACCATTGCACCGGGCATCATCGCGACGTTGCTGCTGTGGCTCATCACCGGCGCCGCTTTCGGCCGCTATCTCGCCGAATACGCCTTCGCCTATGTGACGATGTATGCCGGGCTCGCCTCGGCGATGGTCGCGCTGATCTTCCTCTATGTCTGCGCGTCTATCTTCGTCTACGGCGCGGAGTTGAATTCGGTGATCGCCAAGGAACGGATGAGAGTGACCTGAGCGCGCGCCTACGACGTGTGGGCCCTCGTCTCCGCAAACCGACGGTGGGGGCACGCCCCCGCCGCGCCCAAGCCCTCAAGGCGCCCACGGGGCCGCTCAGCCCGCTGCCCATTATCGCTTTTGCCGGCGACGGCGGGGATCTACGCATTGAGAATGTTGTTATCCGAGCGGCCTAAAGCCGATATTGTGCCCCGGCAAATCGCCCTCGAGTCTTTGACCTTGGAATGCGGAGCTTGCGATGCTCGACACAATCAAAAAACCTGCCAGCACGACAACGGCAAGCGCGCCGGCGGCCCAGTTGCATGCGACCCTGGCGATCGCGGATTACGATCGGACCCGCCCGCTGATAGATGGACGCGTGAAGCCCGCTGGCATGCATCTGCAGACGACGGTGGGCAGTATCCCAGAGTTTTGTCTCGTGCCGGTGTACGAGCAATATGATTTCGCCGAGATGTCTCTGTCCTGGTACCTCATGGCGCACTGCCGCAATGAGCCGGTCGTTGCGTTGCCAACCTTTCCCCTGCGCATGCCAGTCCACGCGTATATGTACGTTCGTGCCGACGCGCCTTACACGAAACCCGAGGACCTCGCAGGAAAGCGGATCGGGACGAAGCGCTATCGTTCGACCATCAATGTCTGGCTGCGCGGGATTCTCCAAGAATATCACGGACTGCGGCCGCGGGACTTTTCCTGGATAACGCCGGCGGAAGAAGGCGGCGGTTTCGTCATCCCCGACGATGTCTCGGTCACTCTTCGCCCTGGCGAAATGTCCGACATGGAAGAACGGCTATTCGCGGGCGAGGTCGACGCGCTCTTCACGCCGGTGCTGCCCGACGCGGTGTATCGCCGCGACCCGCGCATCAGGCGTCTCTATCCCGATTGTCGGGCCGTGTCGCGCGCCTATTGCAGGCAAACCGGATTCTTCCCGATGACGCATACCGTCGTCATGAGCAAACGGCTCTGGGAAAAGGAGCCGTGGGCAGCCGAAAGCATGTACACGGCCTTGGAGGAGGCACAGCAGCAGTGCCTGGACTTCTACCGTGCCGATCCCAAGCACTCTCTCTTCTGCGAGACGCTTTACACGCAGGAGGAAGAGGAAGCGCTATACGGAGAGAATCCGTGGGCACAAGGCGTCGAGGCGAACCGCGCCGCGTTGGACACATTTATCCGTTACGCGCACGAGCAGGGCTACATTCCGCACCGCCCCTCGGTCGAGGAAGTCTTCGCGGCCAACACGCTCTCTTTGTAGCCGTCCGACACACGTTCGTAATCGATATCGGGACCGCGAACTGATACGCGCGCCGATCGGTCAGCGTGCGAGCGATAACCGGAGACCGCCCATGCGCCCGTTGCTTTCGCTGATGAGCGCGGGATTGATTATCATGGCCGTTACGGCCGCGGCGTTCGCTCAAGACGAAAGTACGAAGTGGCCGGAACGCCCGGTCCGCTTCATCGTGTCTTTTCCGGCCGGCAGCGCGAGCGACGTCGTGGCCCGCATTGTCGGACAGAAACTCAGCCTGCTTCTCGGCCAGCCCTTCGTGATCGACGATCGGTCGGGAGCAAGCGGCGAAATCGGAACGTCGTTGCTGGCGCACGCCGCGCCCGACGGATACACAATCGGAATTGCCACGAACAGCACGCACGTGATCGCGCCAAATCAGAACGCCAAGCTCTCCTACAATCCGCTGACGGATTTCGCACCAGTATCCATGATCGGCACGTCCCCTTATGTGCTCGCCGTTCATCCCGGCGTGCAAGCGCATGATATCGCCGAACTGATCGCACTTGCCAAAAAGAAACCCGGCGCGCTCAACTACGCGTCAGCGGGACCGGCCAGCCTTGCGCACATTGCGGGCACCCTGTTTGCAAAGCTTGCTGACGTGAACCTGACCGAGATTTCTTATAGAAGCTCAAGCGCCGCGGCGATCGATCTGGCGGAGGGCCGTATTCAGTTGCAGTTCGGGACCTTGGCGCCGACTTTGGGGCAAATCCGCGCGAAGCAAGTCCGCGCTCTCGCGGTGACAGGCATGAAACGATCGGAATCATTGCCCGACATCCCGACCCTGCAGGAAGCTGGGCTGGCCGGATACGATGTAGAGCTGTGGATGGCAGTTATGATGCCGGCCGGCAGTCCGCCTGCCGTCGTTGCGCGGCTCAATCGCGCCATACGCGATGCGATAGGCACCGAGGACGTGTCGCGGGCGCTGAAATCGCAAGGGTTGGAGCCTTCCGTTTCCACGCCCGACGCCCTGCGCGAACGCATAAGGACCGAGATCACCACGTGGCGAGGGCTCGTCACACCCGCGGACGTCAACGCGTTGCGTTGAGCCGATCTCGAGCACACCACGACTTGAATTGAATCAGGCGCCGCCCGCCGCTTCGATCGCGTCGTCGAGCGTCCTGAGCCCCGTCGATGGCGCGTTGACCATCACCGCCATGTTGCCGGGCGGATGCTGATTCTTCCACATCATCATGTGCGCGCGTGGAATTTCCATCCACGGGAAGCTCTTGCTCAGGCACGGATCGATGCGGCGCTCGAGCACAAAGCGGTTGGCCGCCGACGCCTGCTTCAGGTGCGCGAAGTGCGAACCCTGGATCCGCTTCTGCCGCATCCAGACGTAGCGTGCGTCGAAGGTGATGTTGAAGCCCGTGGTTCCGGCGCAGAACACGACCATGCCGCCGCGCTTCACCACCATGCAGGAGACCGGAAAGGTCTGCTCGCCGGGATGCTCGAACACGATATCGACGTCGTGCTTGCCCGTGATGTCCCAGATCGCCTTGCCGAAGCGCCGCGCCTCCTTGGCCCAGTCGTTGAACTCGGGCGAATTGACCTGGGGCAACTGGCCCCAGCATTTGAACTCCATACGGTTAATCACGCCCTTGGCGCCGAGATTGAAGACATATTCCGCCTTCGAGTCATCGGAGATCACGCCGATCGCATTGGCGCCCGACGCCGCCACGAGCTGAATGCCGAACACACCGAGGCCGCCGGAGGCGCCCCACACCAGCACGTTGTCGCCGGGCTTGAGCGTGTGCGGCGAATGGCCGAACAGCATGCGATAGGCTGTGGCGAGCGTGAGCGTGTAGCAGGCAGCCTCTTCCCAGGTGAGATGCGCCGGCTTGATCATCAATTGCCGCGACTGCACCCGGCAGAACTGCGCGAACGAACCGTCCGGCGTCTCGTAGCCCCAGATGCGCTGCGAGGGCGAGAGCAGCGGATCGCCGCCATTGCAGTCCTCGTCGTCGCCGTCGTCCTGATTGCAGTGGACGATGACTTCGTCGCCGACTTTCCAGCGCTTCACTTTGCTGCCGACCGCCCAGACGATGCCCGAGGCGTCGGAACCGGCGATGTGATAGGGCTGCTTGTGTACGTTGAACGGCGTGATCGGCTGGCCGAGGCCGGCCCAGATACCGTTGTAGTTGACGCCGCCGGCCATCACGAGCAGCAGCACCTCGTCCTCGCCGATCGGCCAGGTCGGCACCACTTCGAGCTGGAACGATTTGTCCGGCGGTCCGTGCCGCTCCTGGCGGATCACCCAGGCGTGCATCTTTTCCGGCACATGACCCAGCGGCGGAATCTCACCGATATCATAAAGATCCTTGAGCGGTGCAACGCGCTTTGCCTGTGCAGCGGCCGGCATGGGTATTTCTCCCTACGTGCAGCTTGACCAAGTGTGACGCAATTGATGTTGCGGCGCAATAATCGTTTTTCACAATGACAATTGGGCCGTAACCCCATGAGCGACTTAAGGGTTCTTCAAGGCGGCGAAGCCTAACGTCACCGCGACCGGTAACGGCGGATCGACATACCAATGGCGGCATACGTGATCTCCCCTCCGCGCGGTGCCGGGGCGCCGCTGCCGCGGCCGGCCGACGTGATCTGCTTCGCCCTGATCGTCGCGCAGGCCGTCTACCTTGCCGCCTCTTATCTGCAAGGCGCCTGGCTGATCGCGCCTGGTGGCGGCGGTATCCCGAGCGATTTCGTCAATGTATGGGCTGCCGGAAAGCTGGCGCTCGGTCATGAAGCGGCGGCGGCCTACGACTGGCCGACGCACAAGGCGATGGAAGTGGTCGCGGTCGGCCATCCCTTCGACGGCTATTTCGGCTGGCACTATCCGCCGCCATTTCTCTTTGCCGCCGCGCCGCTCGCGTTGATGCCTTACGCAACGGCCTATATCGTGTGGGCCTTCGGCACTTTTCCGGCCTATCTCGCCGCGATCCGCGCGATCATCGGCGAGCGCACCGGCATCATTCTGGCGGCGGCCTTCCCGGCGGTCCTGTGCAATTTCGTCGACGGCCAGAACGGCTTCCTCAGCGCGGCCCTGCTCGGCGGCGCGCTGGTCATGCTGGTCGAGCGGCCGATCCTTGCCGGTGTCTGCCTCGGTCTTCTGACCTACAAGCCGCATCTGGGCCTGCTCATCCCCATCGCGCTGATCGCCGGCGGACATTGGCGCGCCATCATCGCGGCCGGTATCGTCGCGATCCTGATGGTATTCGCATCATGGCTGGCGTTCGGCACCGCCACCTGGCTCGCCTTCATCGGCAATATCAGCCACACCTCGCAGGCTTTTCTCTCCGACGGCTGGGCCGACTTCGGCAAGCTCCAGACCGCGTTCGGCCTCACGCGCACGCTCGGCTTCAGTGAAAGAGCCGCCTGGACGGTGCAGGCCGTCGTCGCGCTCGGCGCCGCCACCGCCGTCGCCGCGCTGTGGCGCAGCCGCGCCGCCACCGAGATCAAAGCCGCCGCACTGAGCGCCGGCGCCATGCTGGCGACGCCCTACCTCTACACCTACGACCTCGTCGTATTAGCGGTACCGCTCGCCTTCCTTTGGCGCATGGGGCGCACGAGCGGCTTCCTGCAGCACGAACTGAGCGCCATCGCCCTCGCCTGCCTGCTGATCCTGATCTTCCCCTTCGTCACCGCGCCGGTCGGCCTCGGCGCAGTCCTTATTGTCGCGGCACTGATTGCGCGACGCGCGCTTGCCCCTAACCCGCTTGCGCCCGCCGCGGCCTGATCGCGGTCTCGCGTTTCATGTTGCATTGCAAAATGAGTCGCGCCACACTGGCATCCACAGGCGATGCCAATGTCCGACAAACGCGGCCGCGACAAACCCTGGATTTTCCGCACCTATGCCGGCCACTCGACGGCGGCGGACTCCAATGCGCTTTATCGCAAGAACCTCGCGAAGGGCCAGACCGGCCTCTCCGTCGCCTTCGATCTGCCCACGCAGACCGGTTACGACAGCGACCATGTCTTAGCGAAAGGCGAGGTCGGAAAAGTCGGCGTGCCGGTCTGCCATCTCGGCGACATGCGCGCGCTGTTCAACCAGATCCCGCTCGGCACCATGAACACGTCGATGACCATCAACGCCACCGCGGCGTGGCTGATGGCGCTCTACATCGCGGTGGCCGACGAACAGGGCGCGCCACGCGCGAGCCTGCAAGGCACGATCCAGAACGACATCATCAAGGAATATCTGTCGCGTGGCACCTACGTGTTTCCGCCTGCGCCGTCGATGCGGCTGATCAAGGACATCGCGATCTTCACCACCAGCGAGCTGCCGAAATGGAATCCGATGAACATCTGCTCCTATCATTTGCAGGAAGCAGGTGCGACGCCGGTGCAGGAGCTTGCCTTCGCGCTCGCCACCGCGGTGGCGGTGCTCGACACGGTGAAGGCCTCGGGCGAAGTCACGCAGGAGAAGTTCGGCGACGTCGTCGGCCGCATCTCGTTCTTCGTCAATGCCGGCATGCGTTTCGTCACTGAGATCTGCAAAATGCGCGCCTTCGTCGCATTATGGGACGAGATCACGCGCACGCGCTACGGCATCACCGACCCGAAGCAACGGCTGTTCCGCTACGGCGTGCAGGTCAACTCGCTCGGCCTCACCGAGCCGCAGCCGGAAAATAACGTCGCGCGTATTCTGATCGAGATGCTGGCGGTGACGCTGTCGAAGAATGCGCGCGCCCGCGCCGTGCAGTTACCGGCGTGGAACGAGGCGCTCGGTCTGCCGCGGCCGTGGGATCAGCAATGGTCGCTTCGCATGCAGCAGATCCTCGCTTACGAAACCGACCTGCTCGAGTTCGGCGATATTTTCGACGGCTCCGAAGAGATGAAGCGTAAAGTCGACCAGCTCAAGACCGAGGCGATGGAAGAACTCGCCAACATCGAAGCCATGGGCGGCGCAATCGCGGCAGTCGAGACCGGCTACATGAAGCAGCAGCTGGTGGAATCCAACAGCGCGCGCTTCGAAGGCATCGAGCGCGGCGAGCAAGTCGTCGTCGGCGTCAACAAATATCTCGAGACCGAGCCCTCGCCGCTGACCGGCGGCATCGATGCCATCATGACGGTATCGGAAGACGCCGAGCGCGATCAGTTGAAGCGGCTGGAGGCCTGGCGCGCGGCGCGCGATCCCAAGGCGGTCGCCGACGCGCTGGCCGAACTCAAGCGCGCGGCCACGACCGGCACCAACATCATGCCGGCTTCGATCGCCTGCGCCAAAGCCGGCGTCACCACCGGCGAATGGGGCTGGACGCTGCGCCAATCCTTCGGGGAATATCGCGCCCCGACCGGCGTCGGCAACGCCATGCGCAACGACGTGGAAGGCCTCGACGACATCCGCGCCGACGTCGACCGCGTGTCGCGCAAGCTCGGACGGCGCATGACCTTCCTGGTCGGCAAGCCCGGCCTCGACGGCCATTCCAACGGCGCCGAGCAGATCGCGGTGCGCGCGCGCGACGCCGGCATGCAGGTGGTCTACGAGGGCATCCGCCTGACGCCGGAAGAGATCGTCGGTGCCGCTGTCCACAAGAAAGCGCACGTCATCGGCCTCTCCGTGCTCTCCGGCAGCCATATGCCGCTGGTGGAAGACGTGGTCGCCCGCTTGAAGCAAGCCGGGCTCGACGTGCCGGTCGTCGTCGGCGGCATCATTCCGCCCGAGGACGCCGAGATGCTGGAAAAAGCCGGCGTCGCCGCCGTCTACACGCCGAAGGACTTCGAGCTCAACCGCATCATGAGCGATCTTGTGCGGATCGTTGAGCGCAAAAATGGCGTCAGCAATGTCTGAGGGCCAGAGCGGGCTGCGTTTGCGCCGCCCCTTGCTCCGCTCATTCCCGCACACTCGCCGCCGCAAGCCAAAGCGGCTTCGCTTTGGCGAAGCAGGGAGCGGGAATCCAGAAAGTGCAGTAAAACTAGGCCTTAAGACCTGGGTCCCCGCTTCCGCGGAGACGAGCGGGCGATTCCAAGTCGACGCAACACGCTCTAATTCTCCCGCCGCGCTGCTTCGCGAACATCGGACGGCGTCATGCCGAAGCGGCGCCGGAAGGCATTGTTGAAATACGACAGATCGCCAAAGCCCGCCTCGAACGCAATGCCGCTGATCTTGCGGTCAACGTACCTGGGATCACTCAGCATCCGGTACGCCTGGGCCAGCCGCTGCCCGAGCACAAAGTCGCCGAACGTGGTGTCGTCGCTCTCGAACAGCTTGCGGACGTAGCTCGGCGAGATACCGTGACTCGCCGCGATCGCATCAGCGGTTAGATTGCGCCGGGAGAGATTGCCAATGATCTCTTCCTTGATTGCACGCAACCGGGCGGCGCGTACACCACGGCCCTTCGCAGCCTCCGCCGCATCGCGTGTCGCGCCCAACGCCAAGGCCGCTAGATCGTGAACATGAACCGTAACGGCGCGGCGCAACTCAGGTGTCGTGAGCGCGACATCGTCGTCCAAGACCCGCGCGTAGCGCATGAGGAGCCGTAGCGCGGGATTGTCCTTCGGAATGCTGCGGATCAGCGCGGCGTCGATATCGACGAGCTGAGACGCGAGCATTGCGCGATCAAAACGGAAATTGTGCACATAGGACGCCATGTTGCCGACAAAAACGCCGGCCGAGCCATTCGTCGTCAGGACACCCTGACCGTTTTCGATCGTCGTCTCGCGGCTCTCTTGTGTTACCGACCCGCTGCCTTGCGTGACCACGACAAGGACCGGATCGTCGTTGTCGATCATCGCCGTCGTATGGCTGTTGGACGTCGCTGAAATCCGGCCGGAGGCAATGCCTAAGCCGGGAATTGCACGCAACGTCATCTCAACATCGAGCGGACTATCGACAAATGGCTCCAGTTCGATCTTCATAATGGCGCGTCCGAAAATTTCCCGGAACGCCTCGACCCGATCGCGATCGGGAAACTCTGCGCTCGAGACGCGCAGAGTTTGCAGCTCGCCGCCGCCCATCGGCCGCCACTCCAAAATGTTTCAGTCGCCCCAGTTGCGACTGCTACCATGCCGTGCGCCACCAGGACATCACAATGGCGCAAACACAGTCACTCTTTAGTTGCATAAGCGCCACTAAGGCTCGGAATTGTTGGGATTGTATCGTCCAACGCAACATGTTGGCGCGTCCAGCCCAAGCCAGCCCACCCGCCCCCCGCTAGCGTGCTCCCCACATCACGCGTGGGAATCGGGAGTGCCTTCATGTCGTTGAATCGGATGGTTGCGGCCGCACTGGTCGCGGTCGGGATTGGCGGATTGTCGAATGCGGCGTTGGGCGCCGACATGCCGCTGAAGGCTGCGCCCAGTCAAAGCTACGATTGGAGTGGATGCTATATCGGCGCCCATGGGGGCGGCGCGTGGAGCCAGATTGATTGGACGCCGGTTTCTACTTTATCCATTGGCAATTACCGTGCAAATGGCTGGATCGCCGGCGGACAGATAGGCTGCGATTACCAGACCGGCGGGTTGGTCTTTGGCATCGAAGGCCAGTTCAGCGCGGCTAAATTGGATGGCAAAACGACACCGGATGACGGAATGAGTGTCACCAGTTCGCGTATCGATAAGCTCGCGACAGGCACTGGACGCGTTGGCTATGCGTTCGATCACGTATTGCCCTATGTGAAGGGCGGCTTTGCTTGGGTTCATGACGAAAGCCATGAGATTGTCAGCGCGACCACCGGAAATGGCTTATCCGCAGGCGGCAGTGGCGTCTTTGGTTGGACCATCGGCGGCGGTGTTGAAGTGGCATTTAGGCCCAACTGGTCATGGAAGGTCGAGTACAACCACATTGATCTCGGCACCAACGGATTTTCGTTCACGGCATCCGGGCTTTCCGGTAGCGTCCCGCTCGAAAACAAACAAACGGTCAATGATATTCTGATTGGTCTCAATTATCGATTTCAGTGAGAGGCCTTTACATTTAGGTCTCTCCGCAGCGACCAACGACATCAAGCAGAGCGACATGGCGCGCCCAAGCGCGTCATGTCGCCATAGTGCATGATGCCCCTCGAGAGGTTCAATTTCGAGCCGCATAGTCGCGCGTGACGGTCACTCTTTAGTTGCAGAAGTGCCACTAAGGCGTCGAATTATTGGGACCGTATCGTCCAGTTCAATATGATGGCGCATCCAGCCCAAGCCCTCCCGCCCGACCACCGCTAGCGTGCAAGTCACATCACGCGTGGGAATCGGGAGTGCCTTCATGTCGTTGAATCGGATGGTTGCGGCCGCACTGGTCGCAGTCGGGGTTGGCGGACTGCCGAATGCGTCTTTGGGTGCGGACATTCCGGGTAAGATGCCGACAAAGGCATTGACGGATGCCGACCCGTATAATTGGACTGCTTTTATATAGGCGTTCAAGGCGGCTACGGGTGGGACAAGGGCTCGACTAGTCACAGCCCAATCGACCCGTCTTTCGTCGACTACTTTACTCCACCTTTTTTCGTCGGCGAAATTCCAGCGACAAGCAGTATTACCAGCAAGGGATTTCTTGGCGGTATTGAAGGTGGGTATAATCACCAATATGGCCAAGCCGTATTTGGCCTTGAGGCCGATTTCTCATATTCGGGCCTTCGCGGGTCGACTACGAATGTTTCACCTCAGTTTGCAGTTACTCCGTCTCTCACAACGGCAGACGACAAAAAACTTGAATGGTTCGGCACGTTGAAAGGTCGGCTCGGCTATCTGCCACTCCATGGATGCTAGCCTTTGTGACGGGCGGCTTGGCCTATGGCAAGACTGCCGCCTCGACGACGACGACTGCCTTTTTCGCCATGCCCGGCGGGAACCTAGACTGCTCATTCAACTTCTCTACTTGCACCGCAGGATCGACATCCACCGTGCGGGCGGGCTGGACCCTCGGTGCCGGTTTTGAGTCGTTCATCGCACGCAACTGGACGGTCAAGGCTGAATATCTCTACTACGACCTCGGCCACGCCTCCTACACGAACGTTGAGAGCCCCGCGAACAACAGCATTCCTGCCATGCAATCCGACGTTCATTTCAACGGCAGCATCGCCCGCGTCGGCTTGAACTATCAATTCAACTAGGTGGCTCCCGGCCAACTCGATTCATGTGGTGCGGCATTGCTCTCCTAAGCGGGATCACCGGGACAAGCCCGGTGATGACAGTTGGAGAAGCACCTCCGCCAGCTTGCTCGGACTCACCGGCTTTGCGAAATCGCCCCGCTCGTCCCCGCGGAAGCGGGGACCCAGCTCTTAAGGGCCCGGTTCTCCTGCACTTTCTGGATTCCCGCTTGCGCGGGAATGAGCGGAGCAAGATGCGACGCAAACGCAACTCGCTCTAAGTCCGTCATCCTGAGGTGCGAGCGTGCGAATCACGCGAGCCTCGAAGGAGGACGGATCGAGGCCCAAGCCGTCCAGAACCTCCGCCAATTTCCCCGAGCTCACGGGCTTGAGGAGATAGACATTCGTCCCGACCGGGCGCCAGCGACCTGCTGCGCATCGCCGAGTGCAAGAACGGCGTGAGCAATGTTTAGCTTCCGCTATCAGTCCCCACGCACAGCACATTTTTTGTCATGGCAGGGCTCGTCCCGGCCATCCCGATTGATGTGGCGGGGCATTGCCCTCCTAAGCGGGATCACCGGGACAAGCCCGGTGATGACAGTTGGAGAAGCACCTCCGCCAATTTCGCGGGACTCACCGGCTTCACGAAATAGACATTCATCCCCGCCGCGCGCGCGGCGGCGTCATCGCCCGCTTCGCTGCGGCCGGAAATGCCGATGATCGGGAGTTGTCCCGCCGTGCCAGGCAAAGCGCGGATGCGGCGCGTCGCTTCGATGCCGTCGAGGGCGGGAAGCGTCACGTCCATCAGCACCGCGTCATAACCGCCGCGCTCAACGGCCTGCACCGCCGCCTCCCCGGTCTCGACGAAATCGACGCGATGGCCGAGCTCGCCGAGGATCGTGTTCATCACCACACGGCCGTAAGGGTTGTCCTCGGCGCAGAGCAGCGTGAGCGCGCGTACGGGCGCACTGCGCGCGCCGTTTGGTAGCGCCGCGGAATGAACGTCAGCGCCCGTAACCAGAGCGGTCAGGCGGAAGGACGAGCCATCGTTCAATTTACTTTTCACGTGCAGATCGCCGCCCATCGCCTCGGCGATGCGCTTCACGAAAGTGAGGCCGAGCCCGGCGCCGCCGTAGCGCCTGGCGATATCGTCATTGGCCTGCGCGAAGGGACGAAACAGCTGCTTCATGTCATTCGCGCTCATGCCGATGCCGCTATCGGTCACGAGGAAGACCAATCGGGTTTGCCCGCTTCGCGCCGGCTCGGCGGACGCGCGGAAAGTGACCGTGCCTTCGTTGGTGAACTTCACCGCGTTGTCGCAGAGATTCTCCAAGGCCGCGCGCAGGCGCAGCGCATCGCCCAGCACCATGTCGGGGAGGTCGGGCGAGACGAAGACCTCGGCGGCGATCCCTTTGTTGCCGGCGCGCGCGCTGAGCGCCGCGCCGACCGACTCGGCGAGCACGCGCGGCGAGATCGGTTCATTGCGCAGCACCAGGCCGGCGGCATCCGCCTTCACCGCATCGACGATGAGGGTCGTGAGCGCGGCGAGATGCTCGGCGCCGCTCTTGAGCGCGTTGGCCCAGCCGCGCTCGCGCCGGCCAAGGTCGGAGGACGCGAGCAGCTCGGCCAGTGCCAGGATGCCGGTGAGCGGCGTGCGGATGTCATGCGCGATGCCGGCGAGCGCGGTTTCCACCGCGCGCGGTGTCGGGGTTTTGACGGCACGGGAGGGCTTCCCCGCGCGCGCACGCACGCGTCGCGCTGGTTGCTTCTCCTTATGCTTGCGCTTCACGTTACGCGTACGCTTCGCCATGCGGCCCCCGAACCAGGCGGCACATTGCCACGGACGGCGGGCTCAATCGAGCCCGGCCAGCCGGCGCACGCCGGCAGCGGTTAACCCGCTCGAGCGGAGTTCCCTGAGCGCCGTGGCGGCGGCCGATTTGGCGAGCTTCTTGCCGTCGGCGCCGAGCAGCAGGCGATGGTGATGGTAGCGCGGCTGCGGCAGACCGAGCAGCGCCTGCAGCAGCCGGTGCACGCCGGTAGCGTGGAACAGGTCGCGCCCGCGCACCACGTCGGTCACGCCCTGCGCGGCATCGTCGACCGCGACGGCAAGATGATAGCTGGTCGGCGTGTCCTTGCGCGCGAGGATGACGTCGCCCCAGGCGGCGGGGGCGGCGGGGATAGGGCCGGTCTCGCCGGAAGGCCCGGCGCCCGTCTCTTGCCACGTGAGCGCGCCGGCGCCCGCCAGCGCCGCCTGCATGTCGAGACGCAGCGCATAGGGTTCGCCGGACACCAGACGCCGCTTGCGCTCGTCCGGCGGCATCGCCTTCGCCGCGCCGGGATAGAGCGGCGCGCCGTCGGGATCGCGCGGCCAAGGCCCCCGCGCCTCGCGCTCGGCGACGAGACGCGCGATCTCGGCGCGGCTCTCGAAGCTCGGATAGATCAGCCCGAGCGCATCGAGCTTCGCCAGCGCCGCGCGGTAATCGTCGAAATGCTCGGACTGCCGCCGCACCGGCATCTCCCAGGCGATGCCGAGCCAGGCCAGATCCTCGTAGATCGCGCTTTCGTATTCCGGCCGGCAGCGCGTGGCGTCGATGTCCTCGATGCGCAGCAGCAGGCCTGCGCCCGCCGCCCGCGCCATCTCGGCGTTGAGCAGCGCCGACAGCGCATGGCCGAGATGCAGATAGCCGTTGGGCGACGGCGCAAAGCGGAAAACGGGTGGCATAGCTGTTTTCAAATGATGCCAAGCTCTCCGCTCATTCCCGCGAAAGCGGGAATCCAGTCAAGCGGCTTAGTCTGGGTCCCCGCTTCAGCGGGGACGAGCGGCGTAATACATATCAAAGAACGCATGACCCACTTCCTTCACACCGAAGCCGATCTGCAAGCCGGCCTGGCGCAATTGATCCTCGCCGATCCGCGGCTCGAACCCATCGCCGAAAAGGCCGGCGCCTTCAGCCTGCGCCGGCGCGAAGGCGGCTTTGCCGGGCTGTGCGCCATCGTCTGCGGCCAGCAGCTTTCGACCGCCAGCGCAGCGGCGATCCGCGACCGGCTCTTCGCCGCCTTCGATCCCTTCCATCACGACGCGGTGCGGCGCGCGCGCACCGACAAGCTCAAGCGGCTCGGCCTGTCGAACGGCAAGATCAAATCGATCCGCGAGATCGGCAAGGCCGTGGCCAAGGGCCAGATCGATCTCACCGCCGTCGGCAACATGGATGCCGACGTCGCGCATGCGGCGCTGACCGCGCTGCACGGCATCGGGCCGTGGACCGCCGACATCTATTTGCTGTTCTGCCTCGGGCACGCCGACGCATTCCCGGCCGGCGATCTCGCCGTGCAGGAATCCGCGCGCATCGCTTTCGGCCTCGCCAAGCGGCCGGACGCCAAGGCGCTCACCAAGATGGCCGAGGCCTGGCGCCCCTGGCGTGGTGTGGCGGCGCATCTGCTCTGGGCTTATTATCACGTGGTCAAGAAACGCGACGTGGTCCCCATCCAGGCGGGCAACGGGCAAACGAAGCCGGCGCGCAAAGCGGCGGCAAAGAAGACAGCAAAAAAGAAGACGAAGGGGATCAACAAAAATGGCTGAGCTCGACGGTCCGCGCCTCGAACCAAAATCGGGGACCGCGCGGCAGCTTGTGGTCTTCCTGCACGGCTATGGCGCCGACGGCAACGACCTGATCGACATCGGCCGCGCCTGGCAGGGCCTTCTGCCCGACGCCGCCTTTGTTTCGCCGCACGCGCCGCGCCCCTGCGGCCAGGCGCCGATGGGCCGCGAGTGGTTTCCGCTCACCTTCCGCGAACCTGACGAGCGCTGGGTCGGCGTCAACGACGCGGCGCCCGGACTGAACGCCTTCCTCGATGCCGAACTGAATCGCCGCAATCTGCCGCCCTCGGCGCTGGCGCTGGTCGGATTCAGCCAGGGCACGATGATGGCCCTGCATGTGGGCCTGCGCCGCGCCATCGCCCCGGCGGCCATCGTCGGCTATTCCGGCATGCTGGTGGTTCCCGACGCGGTCAATCCGGACCAGTTCGCCGCCGAAATCAGCAGCCGGCCGCCGGTCCTGCTGGTGCATGGCGATTCGGATCAGCTCATCCCCGTGCAGGCGCTGATGCATGCGGCACAAGGCCTTGCGGCGCTGGACGTGCCGGTGCAGTGGCACATTTCCGAAGGTGTCGCCCACGGCATCGACCAGGAAGGCCTGCGGCACGGGGGAGAATTCCTGTCGCGCGCTTTTCGCAGGGTGCCGGGACTTGCCCGCGCCCCCACATCTACTTCATAATCTCGTCACGGTGCCCTATTACTAGGGTGTTCGCTGCGTGGCGGCAGCCTCAGGAGGTTCGAGGAGCGTCACTTTGAACGTGCACGTTTCGCCCAGTGGTTTCCCAGCCCTGGTACTCAACGCGGATTTCAGGCCGCTGAGTTATTACCCGTTGTCGCTGTGGTCGTGGCAAGACACGATCAAAGCGGTGTTCCTTGAGCGCGTGAACATCGTCGCCAATTACGATCACGCGGTGCACAGCCCCAGCTTCGCGATGAAGCTGCCGAGCGTGGTGTCGCTCAAGACCTTCGTCAAACCCTCGACCCACCCGGCCTTCACGCGGTTCAACGTCTTCCTGCGCGACCGCTTCTCTTGTCAGTATTGCGGCGATCGCGACGATCTCACCTTCGATCACCTGATCCCACGTTCGCGCGGCGGTCACACGACCTGGGACAACGTTGTCGCCGCCTGCTCGCCGTGCAATCTGCGCAAGGCCAACTTGACGCCCGACGAAGCCAAGATGTGGCCGTCGCAGTTTCCGTTCCAGCCGACAGTGCATCACCTGCACAAGAACGGCCGGCTCTTCCCGCCGAACTATCTGCACGACAGCTGGCTCGATTATCTCTATTGGGATACCGAGCTGGAGCCGTAACGTCGCCGGCACTGTTTGTTTGTTTGTTGTTGTTTGTTGTTGTTTGTTGTTGTTTGTTGTTGTTTGTTGTTGTTTGTTGTTGTTTGTTGTTGTTTGTTGTTGTTTGTTGTTGTTGCGCGCCGACGTATTTCGAATACTTGCGCGCCTTCGTGGTCCCCCCGAACTTGTTTCGTACCCTTCGTTGCGGCCCTATAGGGTCTTGGTCACGAAGGAGCCGTACTCCGGAAATTGCTCGTCGAATGCAGCATCGAGCGTTTGCTGCTGGAGTTCGGCGTAGAGCGTTTGATGAGCCAACGGAATGCGGTCCATGGCGGCTACTCAGTTATCTGTAAAAGTCGTTTTTACAGAACGGCTTATCCCTTTAGTTCCGGTGCCTACAAGGCCTGGTTATTCTGCTGTTTTTTGACTAACGGCTTATCCCTTTGGTTCAGGCGTAGCTATTGATTGTGTTGCAAGATTAGGAATGCGACGACCCGTCGTATTCCACTGAAACTATTAGGCTCCGATCATCGATAGCGTTGGATTTCAAACTGCTGAAAAACACAATTATGGAGGACCGCCACTTGCCCCTCCTCCCGCACCGTCGCCTCCGTCATGTTCGGCAAGCACTTTGCGTGCTGCAGCGACGGTCGACGGTATTGACCGCGAAACAGTTAGCCATAAAGACTCAATATCCACGCTGTAATAACCATGACTCAGCCTGTTTCGAGATTTGTACGCATTCTTCAACTGAAGTTTTGGATGTCTTGAATCATACGTCGGGTCCAGTGCCATCAATTGATTGGCAGCTTCACCTATCGCTTCAGCGCATTTCGACGCAGCGTCCTGCGTCTTTTCGTCGTTCAAAAACTGTTCCCGCGACAGCCCAGTGATGTGACGATCCAGCTTTTCTCCCCAGCGTATGATATCGCCGAGCCAGTGAATGGCAGTACGGGCATTGGTCATGGCATCGGCCGCAGGTCAACTTCCGCACGCTCCGCAACATCTGGGGCGAGACATCGTCTGGTTACAACGTCGACCTTACATCCCAATATTGCTTCAAGTTCGATCTCAATTTGTGCGAGGTCGTAATAACTGATGCCTTGGTCGACCTCGATCAAGATGTCTAAGTCGCTCGTTTCGGTATCTTCGCCCCTCGAAACGGATCCGAATATTTGAGGATTGCGCGTATGGAAGCGCGACAAGACCTCGCGAACCTCCTTGCTGTGATGCATAAGCGAAATCGACGGCTTCATACTGCATCCCTGTTTTTCCAAAGACTTCCGGTTCCGATAAAGTGTGCGGTTTCAAATATATAAGGGTGTGATCTGCCAAACGGAACCCCACAGATGCCAGCGAACCTAGAAGCCAAATTGTGTTTGCGTTTTAGGCCGACTTTCCGATCAGATCATGGTACTGGCACGGCCCAGTTCGTAGCCCTATCCCCATCAGTGCTTCGAACGTCGACTTGAAGTGCCGGCGCCGGTTCCAGCGGAACACGAACTCGTCGAGATAGGCCTGAATGTGCTTGCGGCGGAGCCCATGGTAGACGCCGAGTGCCAGCCGCTTGAGGTTCGAAAAGACCCGGTGGACCCACGGGAGAAGCGAATGGGCGGCCATGGCGCCGACGACCTTCGGCATGTGATTGCGGTTGCGCATTCCGGGGTAGGCCGAGAAGCCGTCGGTCAGGATCGTCGAGCCGTCGACCGTGTTGTCGGCCGCAAACCGTTGCAACGTCGCCGCGGAGTAGTTCTCGATCGTGGCCAGCCGGATGCGGCCGGCCTTGCCGCCGGGCAGCGTTTCGACCGCGGCAGCGATCAGTATCTTGCCCTCGGCGCTGCGGCCTTGGCCGCCAGCGACGGGATCGTCCTTGGTCCGGTACGCGATGGTGCTTTCGTCGATCTCGACCATCCCTTCAAGTGGCTCGCGCTCGGGGTCGACCATCGCTCGGCGCAACTTGTGCAGCAACAGCCAGGCGGTCTTGTATGAGCCGATGCCGAGCTTCGCCTGAAGCTGCAGCGCGGAGAGACCGTTCGAATGCGTACCCACGAGGTGTGCCGCAAGAAACCACGTACGCAGCGGCAGGTGGGTCCGATGCATCATGGTGCCGGCTGTTACCGAGGTCTGCCGGCCGCACTCCGCACATTCCCACGTCCAAGGCTTCGCTTCGAGCTTCCAGCCCTTCAGTCCACCGCACGAGGGGCAGACGAAGCCGTCCGGCCAGCGGCGCTTTGCAAGCCACTCCGCGCACGCCTCGTCGTCCGGGAAGGTCGCCATGAATTGCTGCAGCGACGGGGGCCGGTCATGCTTCCAGCGGCTGGTCTGGTGACGCGTCGGCATTCCAGCCGCGTAGCATGACAGGGCGAAGCCAATGACTAGAACCACAAGATATGGTTAGTGCCGGAGTTAAGGGGATACAGCCGGCTCACCAATTCCATTCGGCAAATCATTGAACTTGCGGCCTTTTCGTAATGGATCCGTCGGATGCATCATCGCGCGAATGATTTCGTCCGCGGATTTGATGACTTTCTTTTCTTCGAGCCCTCTTAGCATAGCGATGGTTGTTAGAAGGTGCATGTTAGCGGGCTTGCGGACGAACCTCACAGTTCGGATATCCGAGTCCTCAAACAGTAATAGAACGGGCTCATCCGCACGCGCGTACTTCTCGATGCCCTTCTTAAAGAATTCGGCAATCGCAGCTTCCCCCAGTCCTTCATCGGTCAGGGTCTCCCCGCGTGCTCTCGCTTGTGCGGCCAAGTGACCGACGGTGGTCTTTTCGATCTTGAATACGTCGGCATGCCCCTCGACGAATGCCTTTACGTCGTGAGCCTTCTGATAACGCTCGGGCTCCGAAGTCAGCTCGGCGTAAACCTCATCGATGATGATGATCGGCATCTTGAGGGCCAATAACAGATTAAGTGAATTTGCGACCCAAAGACTGTTGATCGGTCCGGCATCAGGAATGACGAGGATGCAACGTTGCGTCATGGGCGCGCCTCCGCCGGCACGTTCCAAAGCCGCAGAAACGTATCGGTCATTTCGCGCTCTTCATGAGGTGGCAGCCTCGGCAGGTCGAGGTTTCGCTCGCCCAAGACTACGAGCAGTTCAGCGTAATCCCGAAGCCCGGCTTGTTCGATGGCCTTCCCTTTTGTGATTAGGCCTTTCGAAAAAGCGACCAACGGGTCGTCTTCGTCGGACTTCGACGTATATCCGGTTACTCGTTCGAGGTGCTGGCGGACGATAGTCGTCAGAGTCGTCCCATGCTGCGCGGCATATACCTTCGCACGACGAATGAGATCGTCCGGCAGATTAAAGGTGGTGTTTCGCTTGGCCATAGCAGACCTCCTTCACATATATATGTGAAGGAATCTGCGACCGTCAACTGCCTCGCTTCGGCTCGGCGGGTACGGATTACTCGCTGGCACACCCTCGCAAGCTGGGCCGCCGGCGTTGGCCAACGTTTCGGCGAGGTTTGTGAACGGCGCGGTCCTGGCGGCAATCGCCAAAGGCCTCACCGGAGCGGTCATTGTCGTCCGCAATCACGATGCAGAGCCGGATCCGGAGGAAGCGTCTTCTTTCAGGCCGTGAAGCCGTCCGATCCGGAAATCTGTCTACAGCCCAAACGCGCGAGTCGCCGCGTGCCGGAAAGCGTGACAATCTTATGAGATGGAAAACGCCCGGAAGACAATCTTATGAGATGGGCGTGATATCGTTATGTGATGGAGATGCCCCGGAATCATTGGGGAATTTCATCGCAGATGACGGTCTTATGTGATGGGCTACAATTATTGATCGACATCAGAAGGCCGATCGCGCCTGCACGGCCGTCACTTCGGCAGGCTCTTCACGTCCTTTGCCATTTGCAGGCAGGTCAGCAGCTCGACGTAGCTTTGTGCGCCGGCAATGTCGGTCGCGGCTTGCATGCAATTCGCCCTGCTCTCCGGCGCGAACTGCGACCATTGGCTGACGAGGACCTCCTTGGCCTTTTGCTCATCCGCAAGACAGGACGCGTCGCCGCCGCCGGTCGGATAGGCCTGCGCGTCAGTGCGGCAGCTCTTGCTGACATCGAAGGCGGGAATCTCGTCGGCGCCTGCGATTGCTTGCTGCGTGCAGAGCGACATGAATGCGATTGAGACCAGGGTCGTAAGTTTTCTCATGGTCAACCTCCAGCGAGGCGGCACCTCGTCACGGCGCCGCCGCCAGTTCGAGACTGGAAACGCCGAGCTGAACATTGAGGCCCGCCGTCCCCTCGAGCGACAGCGGCTGCAGCGACACGTTCCGCGCCGAGCCGCCAACCAATACGTTTGCTCCGCCGCCGACGCCTACGGTCGCATCGGCGCTCCCGCCGACATATGTGCCGTCCAGCGCGGCGAATCGCGGTCCGGAGGTCGATGCGAAGACCGCCCAGGCGAGCGTGCCGCCGGCAAGCGCGCCGAGGTCGACGCCGACGGTCGTCATCGCGCCGGTGTAATTCTGCGCCGGTCCACCCGCGCTCGGCGTAAACTGGCACGTCATCTTCTGCTTGGCGACGACGATGAGATCGACGCTCGGCGCCAGATTGCAGTTCAGCGCACCAACCTGCGCCCAGGGGGATTGCGCGGACACGTTCTGCGCACACGTCAGCGTCGAGACCGCCAGCACGGCGGCTGAAACCAATGACTTCATCATGCGTGCCTCACCTGATGCGAACGTGGACGATCCAACGCGCCAGCGCTCTCGGTTGATTTGATCTAACGCAAGTTCCGAACGATGTGATCTCGGTCGCCAGCAACGGAAGCGCTGCGTGTGGTATCCGCGTCGGGAGCTTAGAACCGCGCCGTGAGCCCGATGATCGGCCCGTGCATGGTCATCTTGTATTCATATTGATTGAGACCGGAGCCCTGCGAGTAATCGACGTACAGCGCCTTGTAGCCGATCATGCCGCTCCACGTGACGTTGTTGCGCACGAACAGCGTGGTGTTGAAAGCGGCCAGGGCCTGCCACGTGAGCTTGCTGCCGGCGCTGAAGCCGCCGATATCGCCGCTCATGACAAGATCCATCCCGGGCGCGAATTGCTGGCGCAGCCGCACGCCGACCAGCGGATCGAGCCAGGTCACATCGCCGGACGCGGTCAGCGTCCTGTTGGGGCTGAACGTGAGATCTCCCACGTTCACCGTTCCGCCAAGATCGAAGGTGGCATCGGCCTTTTGCCACCAGCCGCGCACGCCGCCGTAAAGATCGATGGCCGTGCTCGAGCCCGGCCCGCTGGTCGATGGCCATCGCGCGACTTCGTAAGCCGCCAACAACTGGGCAATGACCATCTCGAGATTCAATCCGGCGGCTAGGCCGAGCGAAGCGTTGAGATTGTCGGTGCCGCGGCTGCGCGTCATGTCGCCGTTCAAGCCGACCTTCAGGTAGACCACGTCGCCGAAGAACGAATAGCGGCCGTTGCGCGCCTCGAAATAGGCCATGACGCCGAAGAGGTCCTTCGGGATCTTCGTATGATCGAGAATATCGACGAAGGTCACATCGACATCCGTCGTACGGCCTTTGACTGTGGTCGATCCGTTGAGCGACGGCGCCCAGACATAAGGCGCCAGGGTGAACGTCCACGCATCGAGCGCCGGCGCGGCGATCGGCTTCACCGGCATTGCAACGTCAGCGGCTTTTGCCGCCGGCGGATAACGACTGATAACACCAAGCGCGAAAATGCCGAGCCAAACGGGCAGCGATTTGCGCTTCATGTGCACACCCCCGACTGTCACGCGCGACGCCTTGCCGATGTCATAACCCTGCACAGTTTCAGCCACCGGGGACGTTACTCGAGTAGCTGCGGTGACATTTTTGCCAACCGTTGCAGTCATGCCCGGCGCCATGCGCGGCGCGCCGCAATTCTGCTCAGCCGGATACCATCTCGCGCCGCAAACAGTTTGTGCCGGAGCGCGGAAGAATTGGCGGTATCGGAGCGCGCCGAGCAAATTACACAAACATGATTGGATGAATCGGCATCGTCCACCGTAAGCTGCCGCGGGAGACGGCCCACGACAATCTATCGGGAGCCACCATGTCACCACGTCCATCCTGCGCTGGAATGAACCGCCGCACGCTGCTCTCGACGCTCGCTTTGCTCTCGGCCTTGCCGGGGACGCTCCTCCCTGCAGCCGCACAAACGACAGCCGCGGGCGACCCGCTGCCGTCCTGGAACGACGGCGCCACCAAGCAGGCGATCGTGTACTTCATCGCCGCGGTGACGCGGGACGGTTCGCCCAATTTCGTGCCGCCGGCCCAGCGCATCGCCGTATTCGACAATGACGGGACCCTATGGTGCGAGCATCCGATGTACGTGCAGATGGCCTTCGCGCTCGACCGCGTGAAGGCTCTCGCGCCGATGCATCCCGAGTGGAAGGACAAGCAGCCCTTCAAGGCCGCGCTCGATGGCGACATGAAGGATCTCGCGCAGTCGGGAGAAAAGGGCCTGGTCGAATTGGTGCTCGCGGCGCACGCCGGCATGACGTCCGATGAGTTTGCAAAGATCGTGACGGACTGGATCGCCACGGCGCGTCATCCGCGCTTCAAGCGCCCCTACACCGAGCTCTCCTATCAGCCGATGCTCGAGGTGCTTGCCTTCTTCCGCGCCAACGGTTTCAAGACCTTCATCGTCTCCGGCGGCGGCGTCGAGTTCATGCGTCCCTGGACCGAGCGTGTCTACGGCGTGCCGCCCGAGCAGGTCGTCGGCTCGTCGATCAAGACGAAGTTCGAGATGCGCGACGGCAGGCCGACTTTGTTCCGTCTGCCGCAAGTCAATTTCGTCGACGACGGCCCCGGCAAGCCGGTCGGCATCAACGAATATATCGGGATCCGCCCGATCGCCGCGTTTGGAAATTCCGACGGCGATCTGCAGATGCTGCAGTGGACGACGATGAGCGGCGGCGTGCGCCTCGGCGTGCTCGTGCACCACACGGATGCGGAGCGCGAATACGCCTATGATCGCGATACGTCGTTCGGCCGCCTCGACAAGGCCTTGAACGCGGCGCCGCTCAACAAGTGGGCCGTCGCGGACATGAAGAACGACTGGAAGGTCATTTTCCCATTCGAACGATAAGCGTCACGCATGCGGCCGGCGGTGCCTGCGGACATCACGCGCCCGGCAGCATCCGCTGCAATACGCCGTCGCGGCGAATGAAGTAGTGATAGAGCCCTGCCAATACATGCAGGCCGACCAGCGCCAGCAACGCGTAGTTCGCCAGCAGCGCATGCACGTCGCCGGTCCAGTTCCAGCCGGGCGCGCGCGTCGCGATCAGCTTGGGGAGTTCGAGACCGAACAGCGCGACCGGCATGCCGCGCCAGGAGGCGTTGATCCAGCCGAGGATCGGCAGCACGAACAGCAGCAGATACAGCAACCAGTGCACCGCCCGCGCCGACTGCACCTGCCAGGGCGGAATGCCGTCGAGCGGTTTCGGCTCGCCATGCGTGACGCGCCAAGCCAGGCGCACGATCGCGACCGCGAGGATCGTCACCCCGATGGAGAAATGAAGGTCGATAAGGGTGCTCGCCGGCGGGTTGCGACCGATATGCGGCATGGTCCAGGCCGCCGCGAATTGCGCGATCAACAGCACGACGATCAGCCAATGCAGAAGCTTGGCGGTGCCGCCATAGCCGGCGACCGGACTTTTCTTCACCATGTGAAGTCTTACCCCTTGTAGGCAACTAGCCGCCCCCCATATACTTTCGGACGATGATGTCGAGCTGAAACGCTCCACCATCGTCATGCAGATGGGCATGTCCCGTTTGCGGGGACGACCACGATAAGTCGGTGCCGCCGGATGTACGCGCACCTGACCCAATCGTGGTCGTTATCGTTTTAAATCCCCCTAACGCCTTAGGTTCCCCTTACGCTGCGGCGTTCAACCGCTCGCTCATTTGTCAGTCCGCGCAAACGACGCCTTCGCGCCCCAGGCCGCGACAGTGGCAAGGAAAAGCGACACCAGTACGTCATAGCCGGCCAAGGAGATGCCGAGGAAGCGCCACGCCGCCTCGTCGCAGCGGACGATGCGGATGTTTTGCAGCCGGTTGAGCATGTTGGACGCGTCGCCGAAACTGTTGATCGGCCCGCTGCAATCGGGGGGCCCGGCCCAGAGCTTCCATTCGACGCCGGCGTGATAGGCGGAGAGCCCCGCGTTCCAGAGCATGGCGATCGTGATCGCGGCGAAGCCCAGCACCAGCACCTTGCGCGAGGCATTAAAGCCGCCGCCGAGCCACAGCAGCGCTGCCAGCGGAATGCAGACGTAATAGGCCATGCGCTGATCGAGGCAGAGCGGGCACGGCGGATAGCCGAGGACATATTGGAAGAAATAGACACCGGCGATGGTCAGGGCGCCGACGACGGCGATCACGGCCGCCGCCGTGCGGCTTGAGTCCTTGTGCGCCTGCATGACAAGTTCGCTCACTAGGTGCTCCCGAGTTCCCTCAACGGTTATGCCCCGCGAAGTAGACCCTGCGCCAGGATTGCGCAATCACGATTGGTTGCGGTAGGGCACCCTGCGGCCGTGCCAATGAGCCGTCCGGCGGTGCGTCGCACCGGCGGTCATGCAGATGGGGTGGAGCATGCCAGAGGCTGTCGTTCGTGGAGTTGCCATAAACTACGACGTCATCGGGACGTCGGGGCCCTGGATCGCGCTGACCCCGGGAAGCCGGCGGCCTTATGCCGAACTGATCGACTTGTCGAAGGCCATTGCCGCGGCGGGCTATCGCGTCCTGCTGCACGACCGGCGCAATTGCGGTGCGTCCGACGTCGCTTTCGACGGCTCGGCCTCCGAGCACGAAGTCTGGGCTGACGATCTCTGTGAGCTGGGCAAGCAGCTTGGCGCGCTGCCGATGTATGTCGGGGGGTCTTCGGCGGGTGCACGCCTTGCAATTCTTTACGCGCTGCGTCACCCGCAAGCTTTGCGCGGGCTTCTCCTCTGGCGCGTAACCGGCGGCCAGGAAGCGGTCGATCGTCTTGCCGAGAGCTATTACGGCCAGTTCATCAAGCTCGTCGAAGCGGGCGGCATGGCGGCCGTTTGCGATTCCGAGCACTTCCGCGAATGCATCGCGGCGCGCCCGTCCAACCGCGAGCGGCTGCTCAACACCGATCCGAAGATTTTCGCCAAGGTCATGGCTTCCTGGCGCGAGCGTTTCCTCGAGTCGGCGACGCTTCCGATCGTCGGTGCCACCGAGGCCGGCCTCAACGCCATCACCGCACCGGCCTGTATCGTCGCCGGCAACGACGTGATCCACACGCCGGCGACGGCGCGCAAGGCCGCGCGCCTCATCCCCAACAGCCAGTTGCACGACGACGTCGTACAAAAGCGCTCCGACGACAATCTGCTCGACGAATGGGATCGCAAGGAGTGGCGCGATGCCGAGCCCCGGATCGCGGCGATTTTCGCGGCCTTCCTGCGGCAGGCCGAAAGCGCCAAGCAGCCCGCCTGACGTCCACCCGAATCGCGTCACCATGAAAGGACAATGGAAATGAGCTTGCAGGTTCGCCGCGTCGTGACTGGCCATGACGCCAAGGGACAGGCCACCGTCGAGGTCGACGAAATCGCCAAGAACGTCATCTCGAATCGTCCCGGCGCTTCGTCCTGCGTGGTGTGGTCGACCAAGGGTTTCCCGGTCGATAATGACGGCTTCCAGGATCCGGCCAGCGGGAGTTTCAAGACCACCGTCGAAGGCGGCAGTGTGTTCCGGATCGTCCGCTACGAACCGGGCGTCACGCCGCGCAATCACCGCACCGATTCGATCGACTACGCCGTCGTCATCTCCGGCGGAATCGACATGGAGCTCGACGACGGCGTCGTGGTGTCGCTCAAGGCCGGCGACGTGCTGGTGCAGCGCGGCACGATCCACAACTGGGTAAACCGCGGCACCGAGGCCTGCATCATCGCCTTCGTGCTGATCAGCGCCAAGCCGGTGACGGCCTCGGGCAAGTCGTTGGCGGCGATCGGCTGAGCCCCTAAAGCACAAGGCCCCGGAGCGATCCGGGGCCTCTTTTAATCCGGCGCCGATCCGCTCAGTTCGGCTTGATCCCGGCCTCTTTCACCTCGTTCGCCATCCGGTCGACCTCGGCATTGAAGAAGGCGGCGGTCTGCGCCGCATCGCGGTTATCGGGCATATAGCCGTCACGCTGGAGGACTCCCGAGACCGACGGGTCTTTCAGCGCCTCGCGAATGGCGACGTTGAGCTTCTGCACGAGCGGCGCCGGCATCTTGGCAGGGCCGAAGAACATGCCCCAGGAGCCGCGCGTCCCGAAGGCGGGAAGCACGTCCTTCATCAGCGGCACATCGGGCAGTGGCGGAAACGGCTTGGTGCCGGTGAAGGCCAGCGGACGCACACGGCCGTCCTTGACCAATCCCATCACCGATGGCGGCGTGACGAACATCATCTGCACGCTGCCGCTCAGGAGGCCGTTCATGACTTCGGACGCGCCCTTGTACGGCACGTGCTCCATTTTGACGCCGGCGCTGTTTTCGAAATGCGCCGCAGCAAGATGAAGCTCATTGCCGACACCGGGAGAACCGAAGAAGACATGGTTCTTTTTAGCGTAGTCGATGAACTCCGGCACGGTCTTGATCGGCGATTTCGCATCCACCAGCATCAGTATGCCGTCGAGTTCGCCGATGGAGGCCAGCGCCGTCAGGTCCTTGTGCAGGTCGTAACCGAGATTCAAGTAGATATAGGGCGTCGGGGTGATTGACGAACTGGAGAACAGCAGCGTGTAGCCGTCCGGCGCCGCCTGCGTCACGGCGCGCGCGGCGATTGTCCCGTTGGCGCCGGTCTTGTTCTCGACGATGAAGTTCTGCCCGAGCGCGACGCTGAGTTGATGCGCGACCGTGCGGGCCTGAATGTCGGGGCCGCTGCCGGCGGCGTATCCGACCAGAACGCGCACTGGATGATCGGGATATTGCTGTGCCTGCGCCGTCGACAGGCAGGATGCGGCGAGAGCGAGGATGGAAAGGACTCGAAGCATTCGTTGTCCCCCTAGACACCGCCTGTTGGTTGTATGATGCGCGGCGTCCCGCGGCACGTCAGGCGTGGCTACGGAATCGCCGATCGCATTTGGCGGATTGTGGTGCCCCTGGCCGGACTCGAACCAGCACGATGTTGCCACCACCTGATTTTGAGTCAGGCGCGTCTACCAATTCCGCCACAGGGGCATTCTTCAGTCCGTGCATGATCTTAGCCGAAAACCGAACTCCAGCTTTTCGGGACCATGCGCCGGCGGGCGGATCATAGCCAGGGATCGCCCGGGGTCAACGGCATAGCTGAGGCCTTACAGGCTGGTAGCCAGTTTCACCAGGGTTGCGACCGTATTCATGTTGCGCGCGGTGCCCAGCCGCGCCGCCGGGATCTTCAGTTTCGAGCGCCCCAGGCCGCTCGGGTAATGGGCGTAAATCTCGCGCGCGCCGAGGCAAGCCTCCTCGTCCTTGACCCCGGTCATCCCATCCAGCGTATCGCGCGCGGGCGCCTCGTCGAGGAAGATCGCCGCGGTCTTGCTGGCGGGCCGCCCGGCGAATGGGTTGCGGTCCATCACCGCTGCCATCTCAGCGGCCGTCCGCACGATAACGCCGATCTTCGCGCCGATGTGGGCCGCGATTTTCGCTTCCAATGCCGCCTTGACCTTGGCCTCCGACGCCTTGCTCTCGAACACCACATTGCCGCTGGCGATGTAGGTGCGCACCTTGGCGAAGCCCGCCGCCTCGCAAAGGGCTTTCAGGCCACTCATCGGCAATTTGTTGTTGCCGCCGACATTGACGGCGCGCAGCAGGGCGATGAAGGCGGTCATGGGACAAACCAAAACAGAGCGAAGGGGGCCATGCGCCCGTTATGAGTTGACGGCGCGTCTTTGATTGGCATCACGGTGGCCTTATGATCCCTTGCCGGTGACGGCTTTTCAAGGAGACCGCCATGAACGAAGAGGCTCTCAACACCTCGCTGCGCAAGTTCCTCAAGGTCGTCGGCGTGACGTCCCAGCGCGAGATCGAAAAGGCCGTGCGCGAGGCAATAGAGGATGGCCGGCTGAAGGGCAGCGAAACGCTGTCGGCCAAGGTGGTGCTCACCATCGAGAAGGCCGGGCTCAGCCACACCATCGACGGCACGATCGAGTTGCAATGACCGGCGCGGATCAGAGCCCGGCGATCGCCTTCTGATAATAGGACAGGTCGAGATATTGGTCGGGCGAAGCCGGCGCCCCTCCCTCGAACTGGGCGCGCAGCTTGAGCACGTTCCTGACTCCCTCCATGTCGATGGCACCGTCGCGGTTGAAGCCGTCTATGGTGCTCTCGTATGAGGCGGCGGCGATATCCTGCGGCAGTTTCAGCCGCTCGGCCAGCAAGGCGACGGCTTGAGCCTTGTTCTTCGGATCGGAACTCCAGCGCAGCCCTTCAATATAGGCCTGGATGTATCTCACCAGCGTGTCGCTGTTCGCCCGCCCCCAGGACCGCAGCACGAATGCACTCGATCCTTGATAGGCGCCAAGCGCCGCCGTTGCCGTGCCTGCGTCCTTGAGGCCGGCTTTCTCCGCACGAACGGAGAATGGCGGGTTCATCATCGCCGCCGCCATGGCCTTGTCTTTGGTCATCGCCTCCAGCCGCAGCGCGGTGCCGCCCGCCATCTTGATCTCGTAGTCTCCCTTGTTCAGGCCCTTCTGCCGCAGCATTTCGTAAAGCTGGAAGGCATAGGCGGTGTTGATCGCATCGACGACCACGGTCTTTCCCTTGATGTCGGCGAGCGAGTTGATGTCCGGCTGCACCAGCAGATGATTGAAGCTGTTGTCGCCGCCCATCACCACCGCGATATCGACGTTCGCCTTGTCCTTGAGCGCGAAGGCGTTGTCGACCGCCGAATGGGCGATCTGATAGCGGCCTTCCGCTAATCCGCCGCGGAGTTCATCCGAGTTGGCGGTAAACTTGAGATCGACCGAGAGACCGCGCTTCGCGAAGAAACCCTCTGCCTGCGCCGCGAAGATCGGCAGGTTCTGCATACCGGCGAAAACGATGACCGACAGCTTGGTGTCCTCGGCGCGAGCATCATGGGCCGCGGCACCGGCAACAAGCACTGCGGCGATCGTGGCCGCGAGCAGGCGCTTCATCATGGCGTTCTCCCCAAATGTAATTTTGTTATCGTCAGTCTATAACACTGCTTCGGCAGCGGCATTCCGCCGCCCGAACGCCGTCTCCATTTCGCGGCGAACTATCACAGCCGTATCGTTCGGATCGTAGGCAACGTCCGACCATTTGAGCGCGCCTCCCTCCGGGATGTCGCGCTTGAGCGTGACGTTGTGCGCGAGGCCGAGCGGCAGCAATTCGTCACGAAGCGACACGTCGGCCGGCGTCTGCTTGCCCCAGACGCAGAAGCCGCCCTCGCCGTCGAGCATCTCGCCGGCCTTCAAGGCGCGCTTGGCGGTCGCCACGACATCGGAGCGGAAGCCGGTAGGGGCGCCGGTAGGCTCGTGGCGCAGCGCCGCGCTCGCGACCGAGATACCGAGCTCGAGCCCGATCATGTGGATCGGCCGGTAGAGCGCGGCGTATTTGCCGCTTCTGTCCGGCAGCATGGCGTATTCCTTGAAGCAGCGGCCCGCGTAATCGGTCTCGCCCTCGATCACCACGTAAGTGCCGAGCGCGAGATGATGCGGCACGTCGCGGCCGTCGCGATAGACCGACGACGTGACCTCGGCGACGCCTTCCTTCTCCAGCGTGCCGCCTTCGGCGCGAGGCTTGCAGATGTCGGCCAGTTCGAACCGCGTCGCCGGCGGAAAACGCAGGCCGTCGCTCTGCGGCACCAGCCCGGTGGCGTTGCACACAGCCGTCATCTCGATGCCCGACTTGGTGCCGTCGACGAACGAGTTGAACATCTTCGGATTGATCGACTTGCGGTCGGAGATGTTGAGATATTTGTCGAGGATGTCCCAGACATTGTCGGGATTGGACTTGTGATAGTGCGGCTCGAAGCGCGTGCCCTTGCCGGCGCAGATCACTTTGAAGCCGGCGGCGCGCGCCCAATCGACATGCTCGCAGATGAGCGCCGGCTGGTCGCCCCAGGCCAGAGAATAAACCACGCCCGCTTCGCTGGCGCGGCGCGCGAGCAAAGGCCCCGCCACCGCGTCGGCCTCCACATTGACCATCACGATGTGCTTGTCTTCGGCGATCGCGGCCAGCGCATGCGCGATGCCGGCACCAGGCACGCCGGTCGCCTCGACGATCACCTCGATGCGCGGATCGGCGATCAATGCCATCGCATTGTCGGTGACAAAGGTCGCGCGCTTTGAATGCGCGTCGTCGAGCGACGCGGCGGCGTAAGCATTGGCGGGCCAGCCGGCCGTCGCGAGCTGGCTCTTCGCGCGGGCGACGTCCAGATCGGCCACGCCGACGATGTGCATGCCCTGCGTCAGCCGCGCCTGTGACAGAAACATCGTGCCGAACTTGCCGGCGCCGATGACGCCGACTGTCACCGGATGCCCGGCGGCTTCGCGCTCGAGCAGCTTCGCGTGGAGGTTCACGAGTTTCGCTCCCTGATATTTTTATAGGTGAAGCGAAACACAGAGAGTCAGGCGAGACAAGTCGACGACGCGCCCGTCCTTGACGCGGAAAAGGGCTATTGGCAGAGCGCGCGCGAGACGAAAGTCTCGGTCACGCAAGGCGCGTCGTTCGAGCGGCCCTGCATGTAGGCCTTCGGCGGGCAGATCTCGGCGGTCGTCATGTCGACGCTCTTCCCCGACGAAAAGCCGCGCGTCTTGCACACGTCGTTCGCCGCGGCGACGCAGTCCGGCGCGCCGTTGGACGCCAGCCGGCATTTTTCATGGCCGGTGACGACGCGGGCGTTGGGGATGCGGGCGACGGCGTCCGCGGCATCCTTGGCGCCATCCGCCGTGGTTTTCGCGGCAAGGCCCGCCTCGCGGCTGAAATTCTCGACACCCCGGCGGGCGTCCTTGAAGCCGGAATTGATGAACTCGACTTGCTCACCGAGCCAGCGGGTGGCGGTGGCGAGAAAACCCGGGCTCTGCTCCGCCTTCGCGCCAGGCGCCTGCGCGGCCTCCTGCGCCAGCGCCAGCGCGGAGACCATTACGAACGCGGCCGCAAGCAGGCAGGCGCACGCAGTATGCGCCGCTGGCAGCTTGGCATAGCCGGTTGAAAGTCTGATCGCCCCCATGGCCGCCCCACCGGCATCCGCCTGTCGGCATTCATCCACGGCATCGTGCCGGCCCCTACCCGATTACGGCCAGCCGATGGCAAAATCAAGGAACACGACGTCGGTCAGATGAGATACAGCGCCGCAACGAGGCCGATAACGATGACGGCGGCGCCGATCGTCACCCACAATCCAAGGCGTTTTTCGATGATATGACGGGCCTGCTCGCCGTAGCGATGCAGCAGAAAAGCCAGCAAAAAGAAGCGCGCGCCGCGGGTGATGATGGAAAACAGCACGAAAAGCGCAAGATTGTAGCCGGCAAAGCCGGACGTGATGGTCACGATCTTGAACGGGATCGGCGTCAGGCCCTTGAGCAGGATGATCAGGGCGCCCCACTGCGCGTAAGCCGCGCGGAACTGGTCGACCTTGTCGCCGTAGCCGTAGAGATGAATGAGCCAGGCGCCCACCGAGTCGTACAGCAGGGCGCCGATGGCGTAGCCGACCAGGCCGCCGACGACCGAGGCCGCCGTGCACCACGCGGCCATCAGATAGGCGCGTTCCGGACGCGCCAGCGCCATCGGGATGAGCATGACGTCGGGAGGAACCGGGAAAAACGAGCTTTCGGCGAAGGCGATCGCGCCCATTGTCCACAGCGCATGCGGCTTGTGGGCGGCGTCGACGGCCCAGTCATAAAGGCGGCGCAGCAAAGAACGCGGGGCGGTGGCCTCGACAGTCATAAAAACACGCTCACAAAACGGGGTGACGGGTCAGTGACGCTTGCGAATGCGCCGTGCTTCCAAGGGCACGATCTTCCGCCGCGTCGCACCCTGTACCAGATCCTTTGGCAATTTTTCGGCAATACCAAACATCGCCTCGCGCCGCTGCATTTCGGCCCAGACGTCCTCGGGCCGGACGCCAGCGTGGACCCATAACACGACAAGATTATAAATGAGATCGGCGCTTTCGCGCACCACCGCCTCGGGCTGGCCGTTGATGGCGTCGATGACCACCTCGACGGCCTCTTCGGCCAGTTTTTTGGCCACTTTCGAGGGGCCGGCGCGCAAAAGACGCGCCGTTCGCGATTTCGCCGGGTCCGTACCTTGGACGGCGATCACGGCGTCATGGAGCCGGGCAATCGAATCAGTCATGCGTGTCAGAATAGCTGATGAGCATTCTAAAGCCGTTAACAAAGGTTGGTATGCTAGCGCACATAAGGCTTACCCCAGCGGGACGGTAACCAATGTGGTCCGTCGGCGGCGGAACTATGCTGCCGCGGTCCGCGGCCATTCCCCGCGGAGTCGTGACCAAACGTCGCGCCACCTGATGGTCTGGTAGAATGGACCGCTATTCTTTTTCGGCCAGCAGCGACGCATTTCCGCCCGAAGCAGCCGTATTGATTGTCACCACCTGCTCCAACGCGAAACGGTGCAGATAGTTCGGGCCGCCGGCCTTCGGCCCCGTGCCGGACAGGCCGCTGCCGCCGAACGGCTGGCTGCCGACCACTGCGCCGATCATGTTGCGGTTCACGTAGACATTGCCGTTGGCAAGGCGCGCCGCGATATGCGCCACCGTCGTGTCGATGCGCGAATGGATGCCGAGCGTCAGTGCGGTGCCGTTGCTGGCGATGTCGTCGAGCAATGCGTCGAGTTCGCCGGTGTGCCATCGCACCACATGCAGCACCGGGCCGAACACTTCTTCCTTCAACTCGCTGGCGCGGTCGAGTTCAACGATCGCCGGCGCGACATAGGTGCCCACCGGCGGCAGCACGCGGCCTTCGTCCCAGCGGAAACGCACCGCACCGTGGCTGTCCATTGTAACAATCCAGCGGTCGAGCCTGTCTTTGGACTCTGCGTCGATGACAGGACCCAACTGCGTCGCCGGATTGCACGGATCGCCCAGCGAGAGTTCGCGCGCGGCGCCGGCGATCATCGTCAGCATGTGATCCGCGACCTCCTCCTGAAGACAGAGCAGCCGCAGCGCCGAGCAGCGCTGTCCTGCCGAGCGAAAGGCCGATGTGATCACGTCGTCGGTCACCTGCTCGGGCAACGCTGTGGCATCGACGATCATCGCATTGATGCCGCCGGTCTCGGCGATCAGCGGCGGGATCGGTCCGTCCTTGGCGGCGAGTGCGCGGTTGATGGTGCGTGCGACCTCCGTCGATCCGGTGAAGGCGACGCCGGCAACGCGCTTGTCGCCGATGAGCAGACCGCCGACGCTGCCGTCACCAGGCACCAGATGCAGCGCGCTCGCGGGCACGCCGGCAGCGTGCAGAAGCTTGACGGCTTCAGAGGCAATCAGCGGCGTCTGTTCAGCGGGCTTTGCGACCACCGCATTCCCGGCGGCCAGCGCCCCCACGACCTGCCCGGCGAAGATCGCCAGCGGGAAATTCCACGGGCTGATGCAGACCACGACGCCGCGGCCGCGATAATGCAATTCATTGCTCTCGCCGGTGGGGCCCGGCAAGGGCTGCGGCGCCAGCGTGCGACGCGCTTGTGCAGCGTAATAGCGGCAATAGTCGGCCGCCTCGCGCACCTCCGAGACGCAATCCTCCAGCGTTTTGCCGCCTTCGAGCTGCAACAGCGCGATCAGCCGCCCGCGGTTCTGCTCGAGCAGGTCGCCGGCGCGTTCGAGCGCGGCGGCACGTGCCTCCACCGGAGTCGCGCTCCACGCGGCAAAGCCGGCCTGCGCAGCCGACATCGCGGCATCGACGATGGTCTCGTCACCCTCCTCGACCGTGCCGATCGTCTGCCCATCGATCGGCGAACGCACATCGCGCGCGCGGGCCGTGACCGCAACGCCGTCGATGAGCGGCGCGGCGCTGGCGCTCTGCGGCGCACCTTGGATATCGGCGAGCAGCGCATCGAGCGCGGCGCGGTCGCCGAATTCGACGCCGGCTGAATTGCGCCGCAGCGGCGCGAAGAGATCGCGCGGCAAAGGGATATGCGAATGCCGCGCGTGCGCGGGATCGGCGATGAAACTTTGCGGCCGCCGCAGGATAATTCCGATCGGCACCGATGCATCCGCCGCGACCGACACAAAGGAGGAATTGGCGCCGTTCTCCAACAGCCGCCGCACCAGATAGGCAAGCAGATCGGCATAGCCGCCGACAGGCGCATAGACGCGGCAGGTGAGCGCGGGGAGATCCTCCAGAAGCGCCTGATACAGCACCTCTCCCATCCCATGCAGGCGCTGGAATTCGTAGCCCTCGATGCCGCCGGCATCCTCGATGATGCTTGCCACCGTCAGTGCATTGTGCGTGGCGAATTGTGGATAGAGGCGTGGCCGGTGGCGCAGCAACTTGCGCACGCAGCCGGCATAGGAAAGATCGGTCATCGCCTTGCGGCTGAAGACCGGATAGTCGGCGAGTCCGCGCTCCTGCGCGCGCTTGATCTCGGTGTCCCAATAGGCGCCCTTGACCAGGCGCACCATCAGCCGGCGATTCAAGGCATCTGCAACATCCGCAATCCAGTCGATCACCGCGCCGGCACGCTTCTGATAAGCCTGCACGGCGAGCCCGAAGCCGTCCCAGCCGGCAAGCGACGAGTCGCGTAGCACTGTACCAATCACATCGAGCGACAATTCGAGCCGGTCGGCCTCTTCCGCGTCGACGGTGAGATTGAGCGCGTGCGATTTCGCCAGCCGGGCGAGTTCCAGGAGCTTCGGCGCCAACTCGGCGAGCACGCGCTCGCGCGACAAGGGCTCGTAGCGCGCATGCAAAGCTGAGAGCTTCACCGAAATGCCCGGCCGCTTCGGCAGAGCGTCGGCACCCGCGCTCTTGCCGATCGCATTGATAGCATGCGCGTAAGACTCGAAATAACGCTCCGCGTCGGCGCCGCTGCGAGCGCCCTCGCCGAGCATGTCGTAGGAATAGAGAAATTCTTGTTTGCCCGATGCGCGCTTGAGCGCGTCTCCAATGGTCTCGCCCAGTACGAAATGCGAGCCGAGCAACCGCACCGCCTGCCGCGTGGCGGCGCGCACCGCCGGCAGCCCGAGCCGCTTCACCAACGAGTCGACGATGCCCTCCGGCGTCTCTCCGGGGTGGATGACGCGTGCGGTGATACCAAGCGTCCAAGCCGACGCGGACACCAAGAACCCGCTCGAGCGCGCGTCGTGATGCGCCCAGTCGCCGGCCTTCAGCTTGTCCTCGATCAGCCGGTCGGCGGTCGCCGCATCCGGCACGCGCAGCAGCGCTTCGGCGAGCACCATTAGCGCCAGACCCTCCTTGGTGGAGAGTCCGTAGGCGTGCAGGAAATCCTCTACGCCGCCGAGGCCACCCAGCCGCGCGCGGATCGCTTGCACCAACCGCGTGGCGCGGAGATCGATGCGCGCCTCCGCCTGCTCGGAACGGCCGGCACTCGCCAGAAGAGTCGCGGCAAGACTCTCATCGGGCGGGGCATAGGACGCCCGGAACGGCGCAATGTCACCGAATACGGCTGCCGGGTTTGCCGTTGGCATTGCTTTGGCCTCCGACTCCAAGGCCAAGCTTAGCCCAAAGCGCGCTCAGTCCCATCGCCCAGGCTAAGACTTTTCAAAATATGCAAATATGCCGCCCGCGCGGTGCGCTGGCGGCACTGAAATTCTGATCCAAAACCCTGGCCGGATGTCAGGCCGCCGAGGTCGCCTGCCGTTGACCGCCAAGCCGGGCCGCGCTGCCCGTCACGCGGTCGCCCGCCGGGAAGAGGTTCTTGGCGATCTCGTCCGCCAATTGCTCGTAGGTGCTGCGCGCACCGCTTTCCCGCACGTAGACGCCGCTGAACACATCGCGCAGCTTCGGCAAGGGCGCATCCTCCCACACCGGCAGCCCGATCGCCTCTGCGCGCCGCCGGGTGACGGCCATGACGCCGAGCCCCGCGGCCACCGCGCCGCTCAAGCTCGTCATGCTCGGACCGGTGAACACGTCCTGCCAGTCCAGCCCTGCCGACCGCAAAGCCTGAACGGCGACACGGTGGTAGACCGACGGCTCGCCATGCGAGACGAGCGGCACCGGCTCCTTGGGATTGATGTGGGTGTTTTCGCTGCGCACCCAGACGACTTCTTGTCGCCGCCAGTGGCGCGCGTCGACCGGCTCGGACATCGATAGAGCAACCAGCACGTCGATCTCGGCGCCGCGCAGACCCCGCACCAACTGGTCGAAATAGTCGGTGCGCACAATGAAGCGGACGTCCGGCCAGCGTGCGCGGAAGCGCGCCAGTGTCCCGGGCAATGCAGACGCGACGAAGTCGCTCGGCGTGCCGACGCGAATTACAACGTCTGGCCGCAACTCGGCGCCGCCGAGGTCCACGATCTGATCGTTGATCGACAAGAGCCGCCGCGCATAGCTGACAACGACCTCGCCTTGAGCCGTGAGACTGACCCCTTGTGCACTGCGGTCGAAAAGGTCGGCCCCAAGCAGGAATTGCAGGCGCTTGATTTGCGCACTGACCGCCGGCTGGGTGATGCCAAGCGAGACGGCTGCCTTGGTGAAACTACGCAGATCGACGACCGCGACCAGCGTGCGTAATAGATCTGTCGGTATATTTGTCATGCGACGTCCTCACCCCCCACAAACGTCATTTTTCTCCTGTATGCATACGAACGAGCATGCATCCCCCCAGTCACATATGTAACACGTCCTTTCCGCCGATCAATTTGCGTGACAGCGAAATCGATGACGAAATTGCTAATGGGTAAATCGGAACTCGTTGGTCTACCAACTATCGCGGCGGCTGTGCAACCGCGCAGACAGGTGTGAAAATACGGGTGTTTCCACCAAACGAGCACTATTTAATGCGTTCGAGGATACTAACGTAATTCGCTACCGCAGTGCCACCCATATTGAAGATGCCGGCCAGACGCGCGCCGTCGACCTGCAGGTCTCCGGCGCTTCCGGTCAGTTGCATCGCGGCCATTGCATGCATCGACACCCCAGTGGCGCCGATAGGGTGGCCTTTTGCTTTCAATCCGCCCGACGGGTTCACCGGTAACTTTCCGTTCTTTTGCGTCCAGCCTTCCTTGATGGCCATAGCGCCCTGCCCTTCGGGCGTGAGCCCCATCGCCTCATATTCGATCAGTTCGGCGATGGTGAAGCAGTCGTGCGTCTCGACGAAAGAGAGGTCGTCGAGCGCCAGCCCGGCGCGCGCGAGCGCGCGTTGCCAAGCCAGTGAGCAGCCTTCGAATTTGAGGATGTCGCGCTTCGACATAGGCAGGAAATCCTGCACGTGCTCGGCGGCGCGGAAGGCCACGGCTTTGCTGAGGCTAAGCGCGGTTTCCACGTCGGCGAGCACGACGGCGGCGGCGCCGTCCGACACCAGCGAACAGTCAGTGCGCTTAAGCGGACTGGCGACGTAAGGGTTCTTCTCACTCTCGGTGCGGCAGAAGTCGTAGCCGAGATCCTTCCGCATTTGCGCATAAGGATTGCCGACACCGTTCTTGTGATTCTTGGCGGCGATCATCGCGAGCGCATCGGACTGATCGCCCCAGCGCTGGAAATAGAGCCCCGCGATCTTGCCGAAGATGCCGGCGAAGCCGCCATCGATATCGGCTTCCTCGCGCACATAAGACGCCTTCAAAAGATTTTCGCCGATCTTTGGGCCCGGCGTCGTCGTCATCTGCTCGACGCCGACCGCGAGCACGATGCGCGCGGAGCGCGCCGCGATCGCCTTGAGGCCCTGGTGCACCGCGGCCGAGCCGGTCGCACAGGCGTTCTCCACCCGCATCGCCCGCGTGAAGCGCAGATCGGGCGAGGCTTGCAGCACCAGTGAGGCGGTAAAGTCTTGCGCCGAGAAACCGGCGTTGAAATGTCCGAGCACAATCTCGTCGACATCCTTGGCCGCTACGCCGGCATCGGCCAGCGCCTCGCCGGCAACCCGGACAATGAGGCTCTCGACCGTCTCGCCGTTGAGCTTACCGAAGGGGGTGTGGGCCCATCCGACGATTGCCGCGGTCATTGCTGCCTCCTTTGCCGAACTTTGGTCGCATTGGTCGGCGATTGAGCGAAAGTCACCTTAAATACAGCTGGGGGTCGGTTGGCTTTGCCTCGCGCCCAAAGCTTAGCTAACCTATCAGTGCCGCCCGTGGAACTCACCCGTTTCCGAGGCCCGCCAGCCAGTCCGGACCCAGAACGATGAGATTTTGCCAGAGTCCCCGCCTCCGCGCCGCGCTCCTGGGTTTGGCCGCCGTTGCCGTCGCGTCAATTGCGCTGACGCCGCGCGCCCACGCCGAAGCCAAGCTGCTGATCGAAGCCGCGACCGGCAAGGTGCTGGTGTCGGAAAACGCCACCTATCCGTGGTATCCGGCCTCGCTCACGAAACTGATGACGGTCTACACCGCGCTCAACGAGATCAAGCAGGGCCACGTCACGCTCAATACCCTGCTTACCGTGTCCAAGAACGCGGCCGCGCAGCAACCCACCAAGATGGGCTTCAAGGTCGGGACCACCGTCACCCTCGACAACGCGATGAAGATGCTGCTGGTGAAGTCGGCCAACGACATGGCGGTGACGATCGCCGAAGGCCTCGGCGGTTCGATCGAGGGCTATGCGGACTTGATGAATGCGAACGCGCGCCGTCTCGGCATGTCGCAATCGAACTTTGTCAATCCGAACGGCCTGCCTGCGGAGAATCATTACACATCGGCTCGCGACCTCGGCATCCTGGCGCGCGCGCTGATCACCGAATTCTCGCAATACGATTCTTATTGGCACATTCATTCGATCCGCTACGGCAATCGGGTGATCCGCAACTACAACACGCTGCTCGACCGCTATCCCGGCGCCGACGGCATGAAGACCGGTTTCATTTGCGCCTCGGGCTATAACCTCGTCGCCACCGCGACCCGCAACGGCCGGCGGCTGATCGCCATTGTCCTGGGCGCATGGTCCGGCGGCGCGCGCGCGCAAGAGGCGGCGCAGCTTCTCGAACGTGGTTTCAACGGCAACGGCTTGTCCTGGCTCACACCATCGCTCGGAACGGTCGATGCGCTGGCGCCGATCGACGCGCCGCCGCCAAATCTGCGCGATGAAATGTGCGGGGGCCATCGGCGCAAGCCGCCGTCCGAGGACAACGACGAAGGCGAAGAGGCCTCGACCGCCGCCAGCGGCGGAGAAAGCGGGACGTCGCAGGCCTTCATGCTGTCGGACCTGAAGCCGGCCACCGGCAAGTTCGTGCTCGGCCCGCCGGTCGACACCGAGCCGCCGGTCGTGGTGTTCACCGGTCCGGCCGATCATCCCGACGTGATCTCGCAGACCGCCAGCGCAGCGCCAAAAAAGAAAAAGCGTATCGCCGCCAAGACCGATCAAGCCGGAGCGGCTGACAAATCCACCGATAGCAAACCCGCCGATAAGCCCGCGGCCAAGCCGGTCAATAACAAGAAGGGCGCCAAGGCCGCGAAGCCGAAGGTCTCTTCGGCGCAGCAATGAGCGCCGCCGACGATAGCGCCAGGCGGCGGCAGCCGCCGGAGCCCATTCCACTCACCGTGCTGACGGGCTTTCTCGGCGCCGGCAAGACCACGCTGTTGAACCGGCTGCTCAAAGACCCGGCGCTTTCCGAAACCGCCGTGATCATCAACGAGTTCGGCGAAGTGTCGCTCGACCACCTGCTGGTGGAATATGTCGGCGACAACATGGTGCTGCTGCAGTCGGGCTGCCTGTGCTGCACAATGCGCGGCGACCTGGTCGACGCGCTGGAGACGCTGCTGCGCGACCTCGACAACCGGCGCTGCAAATTCAAGCGCGTGCTCCTGGAAACGACCGGCCTCGCCGATCCGGCGCCGGTGCTGCACACGGCGATGGTGCATCCCTATCTGCTGATGCGCTACCGGCTCGACGGCGTGGTGACGGTCGTCGATGCGGTGAACGGCGAGGCGACGCTGGACTCCCACCAGGAGGCCGTGAAGCAGGCGGCCGTCGCCGACCGTATCGTGCTGACCAAAACGGATCTCGCGACCGAAGCGCAACATCAAGGCATCATCGCGCGCCTGCATGCGCTCAATCCGGCGGCGCCGATCCTTGATGCCGCGAAGAGCGAGGCGACCGCGGAGCGCATCCTCAACAGCGGGCTGTTCGATCCCGACCGTAAAATTCCCGATGTGAAAAGATGGCTCGCCGAAGAGGCTTATGCCGATGCGCAGGCCGGGCACGGCCACCACCACCACGGGCATGGGCATGATCATCACGATCACCACCACCATGATCACCGGCACCTCGACCGCAATCGCCACGACGAGCACATCGGCTCCTTCGTGCTGACCACCGACAAGCCGATCCCGGGGGGCACGCTGGAGATGTTCCTCGAACTGCTGCGGGCGAACTACGGCGCGCAGCTCCTGCGCCTCAAGGGCATCGTGAAGCTGGCCGAAATGCCCGAGACGCCGCTCGTGGTGCACGGCGTCCAGCACGTCTTCCACCCCCCGGCGCGGCTCCCGCGCTGGCCGGACGACGACCACCGGACCCGGCTCGTCTTCATCACCCGCGATCTGCCCGAGAGGACCATCCGCGAACTGTTCGAAGCCTTCCTGGGCGCGCCCGGCATCGACCGCCCCGACCGCGCGGCGCTGGCCGACAATCCCCTGGTTCCCTTCGGCGGTGTCGACCGCTAGACTCAAGGCCGTTCGCTCAGCCGCGCTTGTGCGCGGGAGCGCGCCGGGGAAACGTCATGGATCGTATCTGGCTGCGCCACTATCCGCCGGGCGTCCCGGCCGATATCGACCCCTCACGCTATCCGTCGCTGGTCGCGATGTTCGAGGAGAGTTTCAAGCAGCACGGCCCGCACGAGGCCTGCGTCTGCATGGGCAAGACGCTGACCTATGCGGGGCTCGACGAAGCCTCGCGCGCCTTCGCCGCTTTCCTGCAAAGCCGCGGGCTCCAGCGCGGGGCGCGCGTCGCCATCATGATGCCGAACGTGCTGCAATATCCGGTGGCGATCGTCGGCGCGCTGCGCGCGGGCTATACGGTGGTGAACGTCAATCCGCTCTACAAGCCGCGCGAGCTGGAATTCCAGCTCGCCGATGCCGAAGTCGAGGCCATCGTCGTCCTCGAGAACTTTGCCTCGGTGCTGCAACAAGCGCTGCCGCGGACGCCGGTAAAGCATGTCATCGTCGCCAGCATGGGCGACATGCTGGGCTTCGCGAAAGGCGCGCTGGTCAACGGCGTGGTGCGGCACGTCAAGAAGCTGGTGCCGGCCTATGCGATCCCCAGCGCGGTCAAATTCAACGACGCGCTCGCGGCCGGCCGAAAGCTGACATTCACGCCGGCGGCGATCGGGCCGGACGACATCGCCTTCCTGCAATATACCGGCGGCACCACCGGCGTCGCCAAAGGCGCGATCCTGCTGCACCGCAATCTGGTCGCCAACATGTTGCAGGTGGAAGCTTGGCAGGAGCCGATCATCGCCCTGCCGCCGCCGGTCGACCGCATGATCGTGATCACGGCGCTGCCGCTCTATCACATCTTCGCTTTGACGGGGTGCTTCCTGCTGTCGATGCGGAACGCCGGCCTCTGCGTGCTGATCACCAATCCGCGCGATATCGCGGGGCTGATCAAGGAGATCGGCAAATACAAAGTCACGCTCTTCCCGGCGGTGAACACGCTCTACAACGCGATGCTGCACCATCCCGATTTCGGCAAGCTCGACTGGAGCACGCTCAAATGCGCGGTGGGCGGCGGCATGGCCGTGCAGAAGACCGTCGCGGACGCGTGGTTCAAGGCCACCGGAAAGTCGATCATCGAAGGGTACGGCCTGTCGGAGACGTCGCCCGTGCTCACCGTCAATCGCGGCGACATTCCCGAATGGACCGGCACCATCGGCCTGCCGGTGCCGTCGACGGAGATTTCGCTGCGCGACGAGGAAGGCCATGAAGTGGCGCTGGGCGAGCAGGGCGAGATCTGCGCCCGCGGCCCGCAGGTGACGCCGGGCTATTGGCAGCGTCCGCAAGAAACCGCAGCGGCGATGACAACAGATGGCTTCTTCCGCACCGGCGATATCGGCGTGATGGATGAGCAGGGCCGCGTGCGCATCGTCGACCGCAAGAAGGACATGATCTCCGTTTCGGGCTTCAAGGTGTTCCCCAACGAGGTCGAAGAAGTGGCCATGAGCCATGGCGGCCTGATGGAAGTCGCCGTGATCGGCGTACCTGATCCGCATTCCGGCGAAGTGGCCAAGCTGTTCGCGGTGAAGAAAAAGCCCGATCTCACCGATGCGGAGTTGCACGCCTTCCTGAAAGCGCGACTCGCCAGCTACAAGGTGCCGCGGCAAATCGAATTCCGCAGCGAATTGCCGAAGACCAATGTCGGCAAGATCCTGCGCCGCGCCTTGCGCGACGAACCGGGCAACGCGCCACCGGCGGCATGAGATGGAGCAGGCCGCCGCAACGGTGAGCCCTTCCGACGTCATCGCATTCTGGCGCGAGGCGGGACCGGATCGCTGGTTTGAAAAAGACACGGCGTTCGATGAGCAGATCCGCGCACGCTTCCTGGCGTTGCATGAAGCCGCCGCGGCCGGCGCGCTGAGCGCCTGGGAGACGAGCGCAGACGGCGCGCTGGCGCTGCTGCTCCTGCTCGACCAGTTCCCGCGCAATATGTTCCGCGGACAAGCGCGCATGTTCGCCACTGACCGGCTGGCCCGCGCTATCGCCGCGGGCGCCCTGGTGCGCGGCTTCGATGCACAGGTCGCGCCGGACATGCGCGCGTTCTTCTATCTGCCGTTCGAGCACTCTGAGGACATTGCCGACCAGGAGCGCGCCCTAATGCTCTATAGGGCTGCCGGCGATACCGACAATCTGAAATGGGCAGAGCTGCACGCCGACATAATCCGCCGCTTCGGCCGCTTTCCGCACCGCAACGCAATGCTCGGACGCGTCACGACGCCGGAGGAGCAGGCGTTCCTCGACCAAGGCGGGTTCGCCGGCTGACGCTGAATCTATGAGACCTCGCCCATCTCCTTTGCTAGGCTCGGCTCGCTAAAGAACCCGCATAAGCGGGTCGGTATCAGGGAGGCGACCATGTTGTTCCTAGCCCAGGCGCTCCGGCGCCTGATGATGATGTTTGCCTGCTTCGTTCTTTCGACAATCTCACTGACGTCAATTCTCCACGCCCAACAGACTTTGACCGTCGGCGACACCGACATCGGCGGCGTGGTCACCAGCACAAAAGGCCCGGAAGCCGGCGTCTGGGTGATCGCGGAAACGACGGAGCTGCCGACCAAGTTCGCGCGCATGGTCGTCACCGACGACCAGGGGCGATATCTCATCCCCGATCTGCCGAATGCCGATTACACCGTCTGGGTGCGGGGCTACGGCCTCGTCGATTCCCCGAAGATGCGCGCAAAGCCCGGCATGCATCTCGACCTCGCCGCCGTCATCGCGCCAACAAAGGCCGCGGCCGCGCATTATTATCCGGCCATCTATTGGTATACGCTGATCAAGATCCCGCCGGCAAGCGACTTCGGCGGGTCAACGGCCATCCCCGAAAAGGTCACGCAGACCGACTGGCTGCGGCAGATGAACAATGTCGATTGCATCGGCTGCCATCAACTCGGCCAGGAATCGACCCGCACCGTGCCAGCCGCGCTCGGCCATTTCGCATCGGGCGAAGAAGCGTGGATGCGCCGCACGCAGTCGGGCCAGGCCGGTGAGGACATGACGAACCGGCTTGCCGGGCAGTTTGGCGGCGTCCCGTACAAATATTTCGGCGACTGGACCGATCGCGTCGCCAAGGGCGAGTTGCCCAAGAGCGAGCCGCCGCGCCCGCAAGGCGTCGAGCGCAATGTCGTCATCACGTCGTGGGAATGGTCCACGCCGGACAAATATCTGCACGATCTGATTTCGTCCGACCGGCGCCATCCGACGGTGAATGCTTACGGCCCGTTGTACGGCTCGCCGGAATATTCGACCGACAACATGCCGATCCTCGATCTGAAGACGAACAAGGTCACCTTCTTCAAGATGCCGGTGCGCGATCCCGACATGCCGTTGTCGCTCGGGCCGGGCCACGCCGCCAGCCTCGAACCGTTGCAGCCATCGGCCTATTGGGGCGACAGGGCGATGTGGGACACGCGCGCCAACAACCACAATTCGATGTTTGACGAGAAGGGCCGCATCTGGCTTGCGGCGACTGTACGCGCACAGCCAAACCCGGCCTTCTGCAAAAAGGGCTCGGACAATCCTTACGCCAAAGTGTTCCCGTTGGAGAAATCATCGCGGCAGGTCGCGATGCTCGATCCGAAGACGATGAAGTACACTTTCATCGACACCTGTTTCGGTACGCATCATCCGCAGTTCGGCTACGATGCGGACGACACCCTATGGTTCAGCGGCACCGGCCCGGTCGCCGGCTGGGTCAACACCAAGACCTTCGACGAGACCGGCGACGCGGAGAAGTCGCAGGGCTGGGCGCCGTGGGTGCTCGACACCAATGGCAACGGGAAGCTCGACGACTACGTCGAGCCCAACGCGCCGGCCGATCCGAGCAAGGACAGACGCATCACTGCGGGCTCCGGCCCTTATGCGGTGATGCCCAATCCGAAGGACGGGTCGATCTGGTACGCCATCGGCACTTTTGCCGGGCCGCCGGGATTCCTCCGCTTCGATCCCAAGACCAAGCTCTCGGAGGTCTATTACATCCCGAAGCCTGGCTTCGGCATCCGCGGCGGCGACATCGACAGCGACGGCGTCGTCTGGGGGTCGGGCTCGAGCGGCCACCTGATGAGCTTCGACCGTCGCAAGTGCAAAGGCCCACTCAATGGACCGACTGCCACGGGCAACCATTGTCCCGAGGGCTGGGCTTTCTACAAATATCCGGGCCCCGGCTTCGACGGCTTCCCCGACACAAGCGCGGAGGCGAGCTATTACACCTGGGTCGATCAGCACAACACGCTGGGCTTAGGCGAAAACGTGCCGATCTCAACCGCCAACCTCAGTGATGGCTTCGTCGCCCTGAAGGACGGCAAGATGATCTCGCTGCGCATCCCCTATCCCATGGGCTTCTACGCCAAGGGGCTGGACGGACGCATCGACGATCCCAATGCCGGTTGGAAGGGCCGCGGCCTGTGGAGCACCAATGGGGACCGGGCCCCTTGGCTGATGGAAACCGGCAAGGGCTCGTCTCCGCGTGCGGTGCACATTCAGATCAGGCCCGACCCGCTGGCGGACTGAAGAGAGTACCGGTTCAAACCGCTGGTCCCCGCGAAAGCGGGGACCAGCGCAAAATGGCCGAGCTTTCGCGCGCCCCTGGATTCCCGCTAGCGCGGGAATGAGCGGAGCAAATGGCGCAGCAATATCGAACAAAGTCTAGGCGAGCGTGGAACCCCTGGAGTAGCATCCCCGTCGAACGGCCACTGAGGCACGGAAAATGGCCGAACGGAAAACACTTAAGGAGCTCTCATGAGACATTTGGTATCCGCCGCGCTCGTTGCGGCTGCCGCGGCCTTCGCGGGCGCCGCGCAGGCGCAGACGCCGCCGGGCTATCCGGCGGACTACGCAAAGCTAGTCGACGCCGCGAAGAAGGAAGGCAAGGTCGTGGTCTATGCCACCACCGACGCCGCCTCCGCCAACCCGCTGGTCAAGGATTTCGAGACGCTCTACCCGGGCATCAAGGTCGAATATTCCGACCTCAACTCGACCGAGCTTTACAATCGCTTCATTGCCGAAGCCGCCGCCAACAACGGCACCGGCGACGTGCTGTGGTCGTCCGCCATGGATCTGCAGGTGAAGCTGGTGAACGACGGCCAGGCAGCCAGCTATCCCTCGCCCGAAATCAAGGCGCTGCCGAAATGGGCGGTGTGGAAGGACATGGCCTATGGCACGACCTATGAGCCGATCGCCTTCGTCTACAACAAGCGCCTGGTGCCGGCCGCCGACGTGCCGAAGGACCACACCGAACTGTTGAAGCTGCTCACCGCCAAGACCGATTTCTACAAGGGCAAGATCACCGCCTACGATCCGGAGCGTTCGGGCGTCGGCTATCTGTTCTGCAACGAGGACATCAAGAATTTCCCCGCCGCCTGGGACCTGTTCAAGGCGATGGGCAAGGCGCAGGAGAAGCTTTACACCAGCGCCGGCGCGATGATGGAGCGCGTCGCCTCCGGCGAACATCTCATCGCCTACGGTATTTTCGGCTCCTATGCGCTCGCCCGCTCGAAGAAAGACCCGAATGTCGGCATCGTGCTGCCGAGCGACTACACGATGGTGACCTCGCGCGTCGCCTTCATCTCCAAGCACGCCAAGAACCCGAACGCCGGCAAGCTGTTCCTCGACTACATCCTCTCCAAGCGCGGGCAGGATATCATCGCCAACCAGGCCGACCTCTACTCTCTGCGCGCGGACGTCGACGGCGAGGCGACGCTCAAGGGCGTCGAGAAGCTCATCGGCGACAAGGCACGGCCGGTGCCGATCGATGCAACGCTGTTGGACAATCTCGATCAGACCAAGCGGCTCGCCTTTCTGTCGCAGTGGCAGAAGGCGAAGAAGGGGCAGTGAGTACGCACAGACTTAGACCCGTCATCCTTCCAGGCGCGCGGAGCCTGTCATCGGGCCGCGCTTCGCGCGGACCCGTTGGCGCGCACCTCAGGATGACGGCGAGAGGCTGAAGTGTTTTCTCGAAGTGATTGTGCACTAGCCAAGGCGACTGCGACGGCATGCCCATCATCCTCTACCGCCTGATCGTCCTCGGCGTCACCGCGATTGCGGTGGCGGCGCCGCTGTCGCTCGTCATCTACCAGAGCTTCCTCACCGCGCCGTTCTTCGACCCTTCCGCGAAGCTGGGGCTGCTTGCCTACTCCTTCGTCTTTCAGGACCCGGATTTCTGGCAGGCGTTCTGGACCACCATCACCATCGGCGCCGGCATGGTTGTCATCGCCGTGCCGCTCGGCGCGCTGCTTGCCTTCCTGATGGTGCGCACCGACGTGCCGGGCCGGAAATGGCTGGAGCCGCTGATCCTGGTGCCGATCTTCGTTTCGGCCGTGGTGATCGCCTTCGGCTATGTCGTCGCGATCGGGCCGGTCGGCATCTTTTCGACGATGGCCAAGGACCTGCTCGGCTTCGTGCCGTGGAATCTCTATTCGCTGCTGTCGCTGATCGTCATCGCCGGCCTGACGCATGTGCCGCACGTCTATCTCTACAGCGCCGCGGCGCTGCGCGGCCTTTCCACCGACCTCGAGGAAGCCGCGCGCGTCTCAGGCGCCAATCCGTTCCGCGTCGCCGTCAATGTCAGCCTGCCGATGATCCTGCCCGCCATCCTGTTCGCCGGCGTGCTGGTGTTCTTCTTGGGCTTCGAACTGTTCGGCCTGCCGCTGGTGCTGGGCGATCCGCAAGACCTCTTGGTGCTCTCCACCTATCTCTACAAGCTCACCAACAAGCTCGGCGTGCCGTCCTACCAGTTGATGGCCGTCGTCGTCGTGGCGATCATCGCCATCACCGCGCCGCTCGTCTTCATGCAGCGGCTCTTGCTGCGGCAGGCGCAGCGCTATGTGTCCGTGCGCGGCAAGGGCCTGAAGACACAGCCCCTGCGGCTGCACGGATGGCGCTGGTTCGCATTCGCCGCGATCGTGCTCTGGCTGATCGTCACCGTGGCGGTGCCGCTGTTCGGCATCACGTTGCGCTCCTTCGTGGTGACCTGGGGCGAGGGCGTGAAGCTGCTCGATGTGCTGACGCTCGACCACTATCGTGAGCTGAGCGACTATCCCAACGTCATCCGCGGCATCCTCAACACGCTCGGCATCGGCGTCATCGGCGGCGCCGTCGCGGTCGCCTGCTACACCGCCATCGCGCTCGCCGTGCACCGCTGGAATTCCGGCTGGACGCGGCTCGTGGATTACATCGTGATGGTGCCCCGCGCCATGCCCGGTCTCGTCGCCGGCCTCGCGCTGTTGTGGGTGTTCCTGTTCGTGCCGTTCCTGTCGCCGGCGAAAGAGACGATGGTCTCGATCTGGGTCGCCTACTCGATCGTCTGGCTCGCCTACGGCATGCGGCTCGTCTCCAGCACGCTGCTGCAGGTCGGCCCCGAACTGGAGGAAGCCGCGCGCGTCGCCGGTGCCAGCGACCTGCGGGCGAAGCGCGACGTCACCGTGCCGCTGATCAAATACGGCATGCTGGCGAGCTGGCTTCTCATCTTCCTGATTTTCGTGCGCGAATATTCGACCGGCATCTATCTGCTCGGTCCCGGCACCGAGGTGATCGGCTCGCTTCTGGTGTCGCTGTGGGGCACCGGCGCGGTCGATCTGGTGTCCGCGCTGTCCGTCGTTAATGTGCTCATGATCGGCGTCGGTTTGGCCGTCGCGGTCCGTCTCGGAGTGCGCCTGCATGGCTGATCTCGTGGTGAAAGACATCAAGCTGCGGCTCGGCGACAACGAGATCCTCAAAGGCGTCTCGCTCAAGGTGCCGGCCGGCGAAGTCGTGGCGCTGCTCGGTCCGTCGGGCAGCGGCAAGACCACGCTCTTGCGTGCCGTCGCCGGGCTGGAAGTTCCGCACGGCGGAAGCATCGGCATCGGCGACCGCGTGTTCTTCGATGCCGCGCGCAAGATCGAGCTGCCGGCCGAACAGCGCGGGCTCGGGCTCGTGTTCCAATCTTATGCGCTGTGGCCGCATCGCACGGTGTTCGACAACGTCGCTTACGGATTGAAGTTGCGAAACACACCCGCCGCCGAGATCAAGACGCGCGTCGAGAAGACGCTGTCGCAGATCGGACTCGGGCACTTGGGCGCGCGCTATCCGCATCAGCTCTCCGGCGGGCAGCAGCAACGCGTCGCCATCGCGCGTGCGCTGGTCTATGAGCCGCCGGTGATCCTGCTCGACGAGCCTCTGTCCAATCTCGACGCCAAGCTGCGCGAGGAGGCGCGCGCCTGGCTGCGCACGCTGATCGTGACGCTGGGCCTGTCGGCAATCCATGTCACGCACGATCAGGTGGAGGCCATGGCCATCGCCGACCGCATCGTGCTGCTCGATTCGGGCCTGATCGCACAGGAAGGCTCGCCGATCGCGCTCTACAACGAGCCGGCGACATTGTTTACCGCCGAGTTCATGGGCAGCAACAACCGGCTCGACGGCACGCTGGTTGAGAATACCGACGGCCATGCCACGCTCGAGGTATTCGGCGAACGTCTCTCCGGCCTGGCGCGCACGAGCGCGGCTCCCGGGACCAAGGCCGTCGGCATCACGCGGCTCGAACGCGTACGTTGCGCCAGCGGACCGGGACCGAACCGGCTGAAGATGGACCTCAAGGCCCCGATGTATCTCGGCGAGCGCTGGGAGCTCGTTTTCACGCGCGAGAGCCTCACCGTGCGCGCCTATGCCTCCGAACCGCTCCAGCCGGGCGAGCATTACGTCGAGTTCCCGCCCGAGGCGCTGTGGGTGTTTTGAGTCGATCCGTCATCCTGAGGTGCCCGCGCGAAGCGCGGGCCTCGAAGGATGAACGGCCCGGGTATCCGCGCCTGCGGCGGCGCCTCGGCCGTCGCCCTTCGAGGCTCGCGACCTACGGTCACTCGCACCTCAGGGTGACGGAGATAGGCTAGAGTGATCCCATGACCGACTTCCACGGCGTCTTTCCTTACCTCGTCTCGCCGATCGATACGCGCGGGCGCATTCTCACGGATGTACTGGGACGGCTGGCCTCCGACCTCATCGAGGCCGGCGTGCATGGGCTGACGCCGCTCGGTTCGACCGGCGAGTTCGCCTACCTCGACCGCGCGCAGCGCGAGACGGTGGTGAAGGCGACCATCGAAGCGGCGGACAGACGCGTGCCGGTCGTCGCCGGCGTCGCCGCAACGACGATCGCCGACGCGGTCGCGCAGGCCAAGACTTACGAAAAGCTCGGCGCCGACGGCATCCTTGCCATCCTCGAAGCCTACTTTCCGCTCAAGGACGTCCAGATCGAGGCTTACTTCCGCGCCATCGCCGATGCGGTCGGGATTCCGGTGGTGCTCTACACCAATCCGCAATTCCAACGCAGCGATCTCACGCTCGATGTGATCGCCCGGCTCTCCGATCACCCGCGCATCCAGTACATCAAGGACGCTTCGACCAATACCGGCCGCTTGCTCTCGATCATGAACCGCGCGCCGCGGATGAAGGTGTTTTCGGCGTCGGCGCATATTCCCGCCGCGGTGATGCTGATCGGCGGCGTCGGCTGGATGGCAGGCCCCGCCTGCATCGTGCCGCGCCAGAGCGTGCGGCTTTACGAGCTGTGCCGCGCCGAGAAGTGGCACGAGGCGATGACCCTGCAGCGCGAGTTGTGGCGCATCAACGAGGCCTTCGCGAAGTTCAATCTCGCCGCCTGCATCAAGGCCGGCCTGCAGATCCAGGGCTATGCCGTCGGCGATCCGGTGCCGCCGCAGGCCGCGCTGAGCCAAGCCGAGCGCGAGATCGTCGCCGGCATCTTGAAAGAACTTGTCATTCCGGGGCGCGGGCTTTAGCCCGCGAGCCCGGACTCCATAACCACCAACGCTGCGGCGTATGGATTCCGGGCCCGCTCGCTTTGCTCGCGTCCCGGAATGACACAGCGGGCCAACCGAATCTTAACGGTTCCTTGCTAACGGAACACGATGGCCCTGCCGTCGTTCGCATCCCGGCTGCCGCCGGAGCCGAGGGACGCCCTCGCCGATCAGCCCGACACCGCGCCGGCGCTCTCGCCGGCCGCGAAGGTTTTCGCGCGCCTGAAAGCCATCCTCGCCGACAAGAGCGAAAGCCGCCTGGCGCAGCTCGTCGCCGGCAAAGTGTTCCTGGTGCGCGTCGCCAGCGCGCTGCTCGCGCTCGTGTCGCAGGTGCTGCTCGCGCGCTTCATGGGCGCGTTCGAGTTCGGCATTTACATCTATGTTTGGACCTGGGTGCTGATGATCGGCGCGCTCTCCGACATGGGCCTGTCGTCGGCGGCGCGGCGCTTCATCCCCGAATACACCGAGCTGAAGGCGCTCGATCATCTGCGCGGGTTCTTGAGCGGATCGCGCTGGCTCGCCTTCGGCATCGCAACGGCCATCGGAGCGGTTGGCGCGCTCGGCGTGACGCTGCTCGCGCCCCACCTCGATCAATACGTGGTCATCCCGCTCTACCTCGCCTGCGTGACCATTCCGATCTATGGGCTCGTGCAGGCGCAGGCCGGCATCGCGCAGTCGTATGATTGGCCCAATCTCGCATTGATCCCGTTCTACATCTGGCGGCAGCTTGCGATCACGGTGCTGATGGGCTTGGCTTGGGCTCTCGGCGCGCCGACCGACGCGGTGACGGCGATGATCGTCGCCGTCGTCACCACCTATCTCGTGACCATCGGGCAATGGGTGGTGCTCGATCGCCGCCTCAAGGCGCACGTGCCGCCCGGGCCGAAGCACTACGAAGCGAAGACCTGGCTCGCCACGTCGCTGCCGATCTTCGTGGTGGAAGGCTTCTACCTGCTGCTCACTTACGTGGACATTCTGGCGCTGGAGCATTTCGGCGCGCCCGACGATGTCGCGGTCTATTATGCCGGCGCGCGGCTGCTCGCCATCGTCGCCTTCGTCTACTTCGCCATCGCCGGCGCGACGACGCACAAGTTCACGCAGTATCACGTCGCCGGCGACAAGGAGCGGCTCGCCGCGTTCTTCAAGGAGACGACGCGCTGGACGTTCTGGCCGTCGCTCGCGGTGTGCGCGGCGATCCTCGCCTTCGGCAAGCCGCTGCTGGCGCTGTTCGGCGGGGATTTCGAGCACGGCTATGCCGTGATGTTCATCCTCGCCATCGGAATGCTCGCGCGCGCGGCGGTCGGTCCGGCGGAGCGGCTGCTGAACATGCTCGGCGAGCGCAAGCAGTGCGCGGCCGTCTATGCGATCGCCTTCGCTATCAATCTTGTGCTGTGCGTGGTCCTCATTCCGCGCATCGGCATCGAGGGCGCGGCGCTCTCGACCTCTAGCGCGCTGGTGGTCGAGTCGATCATGCTATATCGCATCGCCAAGCGGCGGCTGGGATTCCATGTGTTCATCATGGGTGGCGGGCAAGCGGATTGAATTTGTCATGGCCGGGCTTGACCCGGCCATCCCGCTTAGGAGAGCACGATGCCATCCTAAGCGGGGTCACCGGGACAAGCCCGGTGACGACAAGATTGCTACCCTTTCTCCCGCAACAATCGCCTGATCACCTTCCCCGTCGTCGTCATCGGCAAGACATCGATGAACGCCACTTCACGCGGATATTCATGTGCCGAGAGGCGCGTGCGCACGAAGCTTTGGATCTCGCTCGCCAACGTGTTGGAGGCGGCGTGGCCGGGTTTGAGCACGATGAAGGCCTTCACGATCTCGGTGCGCACCGCGTCCGGCTTGCCGACCGCGGCGGCGAGCGCCACCGCGGGGTGGCGGATCAAACAATCCTCGATCTCGCCGGGGCCGATGCGGAAGCCCGATGACGTAATGACGTCGTCGTCGCGGCCGACGAAGGTGATGTAGCCCTCGTCGTCCATCACGCCCTGGTCGCCGGTGAGCATCCAATCCCCGATGAACTTGTCGCGCGTGGCCTCGGGGCGGCCCCAGTATTCAACGAACATCACCGGGTCGGGCCGCTGCACCGCGATCTGGCCGAGGTCGCCGGGCGCGACGACACGCCCCTCGCCGTCGATCACCGCGACGACGTGACCGGGCACCGCCTTGCCCATGGCGCCGAGCTTGAAATTGCCGAGCTGCGCGCAGGCGCCGACCACGAGATTGCATTCGGTCTGGCCGTAGAACTCGTTGATGGTGAGGCCGAAGGCCTCCCTGCCCCATTCCAGCGCCTCGACACCGAGCGACTCGCCGCCCGAGGCAATGCTGCGCACTTTGAAATCGTGCCGCCCGCGCGGGCTCGGCACCGCGCGCATCATGCGCAACGCCGTCGGCGGGATGAAGGCGTTGCGCACCTCGGCCTTCACCATCAGCGCGAAGGCTTCCTCCGGGTCGAACTTCTCGACCTTGCGCGCCACCACCGGCACGCCGTGATAGAGGCTCGGAAGCAGCGCATCGAGCAGGCCGCCGGCCCAGGCCCAATCCGCCGGCGTCCAAAAGCGATCGCCGTCCTGCGCGAAGGGATAATGCGGCAACTCGGCGCCGGGCAGATGGCCGAGCAGCACGCGATGGCCGTGCAACGCGCCTTTCGGCTGGCCGGTGGTCCCCGAGGTGTAGATCATCATCGCCGGATCGTCGGGGCCGGTGTCGACCGCGGTGAAGTCGGGCGACGCACGGGCGACGAGATCGGCGAAATCGAAGGCTGCGTCGCCAGCGCCGTCGATCGAGAGCACGCAGGCCAAACCCGGCACCTCGCCGCGCACCTCGGCGAGCTTGGCCAGGCCTTGCGCATTCGTCAGCAACGCCTTGGCACCAGAGTTCTGCAGGCGATAGGAGAGCGCATCGGGTCCGAACAAGATCGCGATCGGCAGCGCCACCGCGCCAAGCTTGTAGATCGCGACGTGGGCGGCGGCGACTTCCGGCGCCTGCGGCAGGAAGATCGCAACGCGGTCGCCACGCGCGACGCCGTGCGCGCGCAGCGCGTTGGCGAGGCGGTTGGAGGTGTCGCGCAGCCAGCCGTAGGTGATGTTGTCCGCACGGCCGTCGGACCGCATGTGCAGGATGGCGAGCCGGTCCGGTTCACGCGCCGCCCACCGGTCGCAGATGTCGACGCCGATGTTGCAGCGCGCCGGGATGTCCCAGCGAAACTGGCGATAGAGCGTGTCGTAATCAGGTACGGAGGGCAGCCCCGGCATGGCGCACAAGGCTAGTGAGGGCAACTGCGCAGGTCCAGCCCGCTTCTTATCCCTCCCCTGCGGGGGAGGGATAAGTGAGCAGGTGGTGGCAAATGCCCTAACTCTTCGGGCCGTCGTCCGGCTCGGCGATGACGAGCGCCCAGTAGACCTTGTACTTGGAGCTCGGCGTGTAGACCGCGGCGATGCCGATGCGGGTCGCGCCTTCGAGCAGCATGTTGGCGCGGTGCGGCGGCGAATCGCGCCAGCCCGAGAAAGCCTCCGCCAGCGTATGGTAGCCGGCGCTGACGTTCTCCGCCGCGCGCTTCGCCTGATAGCCGGACGCCTTCAGCCGCACATTGAACGGCTTGCCGGCGCTGTGGTCGAGCTTGTCGCGCTTGGCCATGATCTCGGCCTGCGCCTGCGCCATCTGCATCAACTGCGGGTCGAGCGTAACCGCCGGCAGGCCGTTATTGGCGCGGAAGCCGGAGATCATCGAGGCCGCGGCAGCGGCATCGAGCTCGGCGCCGGGCTGCGCCAGGTTGCGATAGAAGCTCGGCTCGGTTTTCGGCACGTAGGTGTCGTTGCCGGCGCAGGCGGCCAACATGAGCAACCCGAGCAGCAGCACGGGCAGGCGGACGGGCTTCACGGCGGGTGTGCTCCGAATCGAGGGATGGCGGGGACAAATGGCCAAATGACCATGGCCGAACGGTGGTGAAGGAACCCCAAATCTGCCGGTTCCGCGACAAGACAGACACGTCATGGCCCTGGCGCGCGCCAAACCCGCTCACTAGCATGGCCACCAAAACAAGCCGTTCACGGCAATCAGGGAGAAATGCCATGTCAGACCAACCGGCGGCCCGCACGCCGGGCGCCAAACGCGCCGCGGCGGGCGAATATCTCTTCGATCTCGGCACCGTGCAGAAAATCATGGGCGGCCCCGCCTATTCAACCGCGCACGGGCCTTGCGTCGAAGGCGACCGCATGATCGTCGGGCTGATGCGCATGCCCGCAGGCACCGGCGCGGAAGCGCATTCGCATCCGAACGAGCAATGGATCTACGTGCTGGAAGGCACCTTCCGCGCCGAGATCGACGGCCGCCAGATCGACGCCACGCCGGGCTCCGTCGTCTACATTCCGGCCAACACGGTGCATGCCGGGCGCGCGACGGCGGATGCCGATGTGGTGTTCTTCACCGTCAAGGATGCCTCGCACGGACTGCATGGGATGAAAGCAAGCTGACCGGCGCTCGGCACACGGAGGCGATGAGAACCTCCGGTGCACCACCATCATCAAACGGGAGGATACGATGAAGCGTCTCGGCGTGATGCTGTTGTCTGCGCTCCTGCTCGCCCTCGGCGCGACGGCCGCGGCGGCGCAAGACTATCCAAACCGCCCTGTGAAAGTGCTTGTGCCTTACGCGCCGGGCGGCGCCACCGACATCGTCGCGCGCATCCTCGGCGACGAGATGCAGAAGATCACCGGACAGCCGTTCCTCATCATCAACAAGCCGGGCGCCTTCGGCGTGCTGGCGATCGAGGAGATGATCAAGGCCGATCCCGACGGCTACACGCTGATGATCGGCAATGTCTCGACCAATGCGATCACGCCGGTCATCTATGCCAAGAAGCTGTCCTCCGACTATGCGACGCGCGTGACCGCGGTGACGAACCTCGTCGATGTGCCGGCGTTCCTGGTCGTGTCCACGGCGAACGGCTTCCCGCCTAAGAGCGTGCCGGAGTTCATCGCCTACGCGAAGCAGAACCCGGGCAAGGTCCACTACGGCACCGTCGGCATCGGCTCCTATCCGCATTACGACATGGCCTATTTCGCCAAGCGCGCCGGCGATCTCGATCTGGCCGGGCTGCCGAACAAGAATGGCGCCGCCGGCGTGATTCAGGACATGCTGCGCGGCGACGCGCAGGCGGCGTTCCTCAACGTGGCCTCGACGGCGGGGCAGGTGCAAGCCGGCAAGCTGCGCGCCCTGGCGGTGGTCAATCATTCGCGGCTGCTGGAGTATCCGGACATCCCGACGATGCAGGAGGCGGGTTTCGCGGACGTCGGCACCGTCGCCTGGAATGGCCTGTTCGCTTCGGCGGCGACGCCCAGGCCGGTGTTGGAAAAGCTGTTCCACACCGTGAGCATGGCGCTGGAGACACCGGAGGTGGCGAGAAAATTCGAGCAGCAGCACTTCAACGTGGTGCCGAACAAGTCACTGGACGATGCACACGAGTGGCTCGCAGGCGAGATGGAGCGCTGGCGTGACATCACCGGCGCGGTGAAGGTGGATGTGGGACAGTGACTTCCCCGGACGCGGCGCAGCACGAAGTGATGGGCCGGAGATGCGGATCTTACAAAATTCGGAGTTTTTGGCGCTTTTCGTCCCGTCAAAAAGCGATCCCGATCCGGATCTTCAGGCGTTTGCTCAACCGAAGATATGCTGCATCCTTCGGCGCGGTCGGATAGTTTGCTGCCCACAAGAAACGGTAAAGCGGAGAAAGCGATGCGGTTGGGCTACTTCACCATGCCGGTGCATCCCATCGAGCGGAATTGGGCCGAGACGCTGCGCGAGGATCGCGAGGCGATCATCCTCGCCGACCAGCTCGGCTTCTACGATGCCTTTATCGGCGAGCACCTGACCGACGCGTGCGAGAGCATCACCAACAGCATGCTGTTCCATGCAACGCTGATCCACGCGACCAAGACCATCAAGCTCGCCACCGGCACCACCAACCTGTCGCAGATCCATCCCGTGGTGATCGCCGCCAACACGGCGATGTTCGACCACATGGCGCAGGGGCGCTTCATCATGGGCGTCAGCCCAGGTGCGCTGACCTCCGACGCCGAGGTGCTGGGGCTGCTCGACGAGGACCGCAACAAGATTTTCGCCGAGGCGATCGACGTGATCCTGGCGATCTGGGAGCGCGATCCGCCCTACGACATCGACTTCCCCAACAACCGCTTCAAGGTCTCGACCTCGCGCACCATGGCGCTCGATCTCGGCGTCGGCTACATGGCGAAGCCGTTCCAGAATCCGCGGCCGGAGATCGTGGGCACCGTGGTGGCGCCGTTTTCGCCGGGCGTGGTGCTGATGGGCAAGCGCGACTTCCATCCGCTGTCGGCGAACTTCCTTTTGTCGAAGCACATGAAGTCGCATTGGGAGAACTACGCCAAGGGCAAGGCCGAGGTCGGGCAGAAGGCGAAGGTCGACGACTGGCGCGTGGCGCGCACCATCTTCGTCGCCGACGACGACAAGACGGCGCTGGCCTATGGCCGCGAGGATGCCAACAGCCCGTACCGGTTCTACTTCGAGCAGATGCGCGGCAAGATGAAGCGCGGCAACCGGCTCTACGTGTTCAAGAGCCACAAGGAGCAGCCGGACGAGGAGGTTACGCACGACTTCGTCATGGATCACTGCGTGATCCACGGCACCGTCAACAAGGTGGTGGACCGCATCCTGGCGCTACGCGAGGAGATCGGCGATTTCGGCGAGCTGGTCTATGCCGGCATGGACTGGGTGGACCCGGCGCTGTCGAAGCGCTCGATGCAGTTGATGGCGGAAGAAGTCATGCCGCGCGTGAATGCGGCGATCGGCAAGAGCGCCGCGGCGGAGTAAGTCGAACGCACCTTCACCGCTCATCCCCGCGAAAGCTGGGATCCAGCTCTCTCGGATCCGAGGCCCCTGGATTCCCGCTTGCGCGGGAATGAGCAGAGTGCGGGATTAGCCTCTCCCTCACATTTCTTGTCATGGTTGGGCTTGACCCGGCCATCTCGCTAAGGGAGGCACTGCGCCCTCCTAAGCGGGGTCGCCGGGACAAGCCCGGTGACGACAAAACATTTACGCCATAAACGTGGAAGCAATTAGCTTCCCAATAGCATCGGCACCCGTCTCCAACTCATCCACCGTCACGCACGCCGCGACATAACGATCCGGGCGCAGCAGGATGATGTGGTCGGTCAATTCCGCGATACGCGGATTGGGCGCGCCGATGTCGTGGACAAGGGTGACGCCCGGCGAGGCGTCGCGCGCGCCGCCTTCGGGGCGCATCAGGACGATACGCGCGTCGAGAGCACCGAAGGGCGCGGCATTGAGCGCGGGAAGCGCGGCTTCGGCGCGCGGGCCGCGCACCACCAGCGCAAAGCCCGAGCCAAGCACCTCGTCGAACAGCAACTCGCGCCCATCGCTCGTGCGCACGCGCGGCTGCGGAAACATGCGCCCGACCAGCGTGCGGCGCGGATCTTCGCCGTCCGGCACGATGAAGCCTTTGGCGAAGCGCGGCGGCGGCTTGAACTTCATCTGCGCGATGTAGTCGCGTGCCTTCGGATAGAGCGACAGCGCACGGAAGCCCTGCTCGATCGCCCAGGCAGCGAATGCATTTGGCGGCGCCAGCACGCGGCCGATGTTGAGCGCGAACTCGATCATGGCCCAGACATGATCGCGCCGCTCCGGCTCGTAGCTTGCGAGCAGGCCGGGGCCGAGCGAGCCTCGCGTCACCGCGGCAAGCTTCCAGGCGATGTTGGTCGCATCGCGCAGGCCGCTGTTCATGCCCTGCCCGGCGAACGGCGGCGTAAGATGCGCGGCGTCTCCGGCGAGATAGACGCGTCCCTCGCTCCAACGATCCGCCAGCCGCGCGTGGAACGTATAGACCACGGTGCGCACGATGCGGCTCTCGGGCGCAGCCTCGTGCGTCTCCATCAGATGCTTCACCATCTCCGGCGCGAGCATGTCCTCGTCGCGCTCGTGGTCGTGCAGCATGAATTCGTAGCGGCGGGTGAGATCCGGGCCGGGCAGCGCGATGCAGGGCCGCTTCGGGTTGGAGAAGACCTTCGTGTGCGGCGAGGTGACTGGCGAATTCTCCAGATCGACGATCAGCCAGCGTTCGCGGAAGGTCGAGCCGCCGAGCGTAATGCCAAGCTGACGGCGCACGGTGCTGGAGGCGCCGTCGCAGGCGACGAAGTAATCGCACGTGATCTCGCGCTCGCCGCCCTCGTGGCGCACGCGCAGCGTGACGCCCTTGGCATCCTGCGTAAACGCTACAAGCTCGTGCCGGAACAGCGGCGTCACCTGCGGGAAGCGCGCAAGCGCATCGCGCAACTGCCGTTCGAGGATCGGCTGGCGGAAGGCATTCCGGCGCGGGAAGCCGTAAGGTTGCTCGGTCGGCTGCACCTTGGCGAAGCAGCGGCCACGCGCGGAGTAGTAGTGCGAGCCGTAACCATGCACTGTCTCGCGCATCACCTCCTCGACGAGGCCGGCCGCCTGCATGGTGCGCAGCGATTCGTCGTCGATGGAGACGGCGCGCGGCTCGTCCACGGTCGCGGCATTGCGCTCGACGACGAGGCAAGGCACGCCGTAGACGCCGAGCAGATTGGCGAGCGTCAGGCCGGTCGGGCCGGCGCCGGCGATCGCGACGGGATAATGCTGGTCAACCAAGGTTCGTGAGGCCACCGCTGAAGATGGCCTTCGTTAGCATCGGACGCGCCGACAGCTAAAGCACTTTCCGCTCGCGATGACTCAGTTGCGTCAGGGCCGGGCTCGTCCCGGCCATCCACGCCTTCCTTCATTAAAGAAAGACGTGGATGCCCGGGCATAAAGCCGGGCATGACGGCTGAGAGGTTTGCGAGAAGCCAACGACCGCGCCTTCGGCGCGCCTCGGAATGACCGTGACCTACCGCGCCGGCGGCAGAGACGATGAGGAGACGCCGCTGCCGACGCTGGCCGCCGGGCCGGGACTCGACGGCTCGACCATCACGCTGGAGCTTGTCGCCGAGGCGCCGGGGTCGGAGTTCGCCACCCCATCTGCAGGTGACCGGCCGGGCAGCACTACCACGCGGGTACCGACCTGCACGCGGCTGAAGAGGTCCTCGACATCGGCGTTGAGCATGCCGACGCAGCCGGACGAGACATAATGGCCGATGGTCGAGGGCTGATTGGTGCCGTGGATGCGGTACAGCGTTTTGCCGAGATACATCGCGCGGGCGCCGAGCGGATTGCCCTCGCCGCCGGCCATGAAGCGCGGCAGATAAGGCTGGCGCTCAATCATCTTGGACGGCGGGTACCAATCCGGCCACTCCTTCATGCGCGAAATGCGTTCGGTACCGGTCCAGGTGAAGCCCTCGCGGCCGACGCGCACGCCGTAGCGCAGCGCCTTGCCGCCGCCGAGCACCAGATAGAGATAGGTGTGGGCGGTATCGACGATGATCGTGCCGGCCGGCTCTTTCGTCGTGTAATCGACGAGTGTCCTGCGCAGGTTCGGCGGCAGTTCCTTGGGCGCGCCGGTCTCGGGCTGGTCCTCTGGCGGCAATGCGGCGGCGCCCTGTGCGGGAGCCGGCTGCTGCGCCGTGCCTGGGGGAACCGCGCCGACGCTGCCCGGCGGGCGAACCGCATCCGGATCGCGGCTGGCGCCGGGACCGCCCGGCGGAATCGAATCGAGTTGGTGGCCATAGACCGGGGGACGCCCATCCGGCGTCGCAAAGCCCGGCGGCGGCGGCATGATGGCGTCAGCCTCTTCGTCCGGCGTCGGCAGCGAGCGGCTCTGGTAGCCGCCCGGCGGCGGCGGAACTTGTTGCACCTGCCTATAGACCGGCGGAGCGGACTGGTCGTCGTCGTCGCCATAGACGCCGGGAGGCGGCAGCGAGTCGTCATATGCCGGCGGCGGCGCGGCCCGGTAATAGGGGGACGGTGCCTGGCGGTAGGACTGCGCCTGCGCCGGCACGATGAGAAAAGCGGCTGCGGACGGCAGCGCCACTAGAAATGCACTAAAGGGTCGGATCATTGCCCACCTTGGAGTCTGACCGAATCAGACTGGATCGACGCGACTAACAATACGCTCGCGCAGTCGTCTTCCGAAAACCATTCGTGTCCCCAGACGCTTCCGGGGCTTACGCCTCGCTCGGAAACCGCGCGTGATGGACAGCGTCCCCGCCGCCAATTCGGGCTCTGGATGCCCCGGGATGAAGGCGCATTCAAGACCTTATTGCGACTTTCTGTCTCACCACGCTCTCGTGACGCTAATGCGCAACAGGGGCGGTCTTCTGGTCGACCGGCCGCAGCAGCAGGAGCACCAGCGGGACCATGAGTGCCGCAAAAAGTGCCGCCTGCCGAAACACGTCGATGTAGGCGAGCAGGGCCGCCTGGCTTTCCACCATCTGGCCGATCCAGCCGATGACCTGGCCTTGCGCCTGAGAGAGCGACGAGCCCTGGGCGACGAAATAATCGGTCATCTGCTGGCTGGTGTGCTGATAGGCGAGCGAGGACGGGTAGACATGCTCGACCAGCCGCGCCTGGTGGAACTGAGACCGCTGCGCAATCACGGTATTGGCCAGTGAGATGCCGATGCTGCCGCCGAGATTTCGGGCGACGTTGATCAGCGCCGAGGCCTGGTTGGTGTGCTCGGGGCCAAGGCCGGCATAAGCGGCGATGTTGATCGGAATGAACAGGAGCGGGAGGCCCAGCATCTGGAGCACGCGGCCCCAGCTGAAGAATCCGAACGACGCATTGGGGACAAGGGAGGTCATGTGCCACATCGCGATGGCGACAATGCCCATGCCGGCGGCCATCATGTATTTCGGCTGTACGCGGCTCGACAGCGCGCCGGAGACCGGCATCATCACCAGCATCGCGACGCCGCCGGCCATCATCGAGAGGCCGGCGAGATAGGCCGTGTAGGCGTAATTTGTCTGCAGAAGTTGCGGCACGATCTGCGTCGAGGCGAAGAGCACGGCGCCGACCGCCGTCATCACCAGGAACGAGGTGCCGAACTGGCGCCCCAGCAGCAGCCGCAGATCGACGATCGGATCGGCGCGCGTGAGCTCCCAGGCAAAGAGGAAGACGAACGAGGCCGCGGAGATGACGGCGAAGGTGACGATGAACTGGGAGTGGAACCAGTCGTCCTCCTGGCCGCGGTCGAGCACGATCTCGAGGCAACCGAGCGCCAGCGCCACCAAAATGAAGCCGAGCCAGTCAATGCGCAGGCCGCGGCTCAAGCGCTCGCGGCGTTCGCGCTCGAGCACCGCGGGCTCGACCAGCATCCATTGCACCAAGGTCAGTGACAGTATGCCGAATGGAATGTTGATGAAGAAGATCCAATGCCATGAATAATTGTCGGTGATCCAGCCGCCGAGCGTCGGCCCGACAGTCGGCGCCAGGATCACGGCAATGCCGTACAGCGCGAAGGCCTGCGAGCGCTTCTCCGGCGGGAAGGTGTCGGCCAGGATCGCCTGCTCGCTCGGCGCCATGCCGCCGCCCCCGAGCCCTTGCAGGATTCGGAAGGCGATGAGCGATTGCAGATTCCAGGCGAGCCCGCACAGAAGCGACGCGACGGTGAAGATCGCGACGCAAATCATATAATAGCGCTTGCGACCGATGACGCTGGCGAGCCAGCCGCTGACCGGAATGATGATCGCATTGGCGACGAGATAAGTGGTGATGATCCAGGTCGACTCGTCGAGGCCGGCGGCGAGATTGCCGGCGATCTCGCGCAATGCGACGTTGGCGATCGACGTATCGAGGACCAGCATGAAGGTGGCGATCGACACGACGACGGCGATGAGCCATGGATTGTGCCGGCCCGCGGCCGAGCGGCTTTCACCGCCGCCGCCAGTGGCGGCCACGTCGCTCATCGCACCTTCACCGTCGGCACGATCGACATGCCGGGGCCGAGATAGACACCGGGCGGATTGTCGAAAGCAATCTTCACCGGCACGCGCTGCACGACTTTCACGTAGTTGCCGGTGGCGTTCTCCGGCGGCAGCAGGCTGAAGACGACCCCGCTGCCGGCCTGGATGCTGTCAACATGGCCTTTGAAGGTCTGGCCGGGATAAGCATCGACTGCGATGTCGACGGGCTGGCCGACATGCATGTCGGTGAGCTGCGTTTCCTTGAAATTGGCGGTGATCCAGACAACGCGCGGCACCACCGCCATCAGCGCCTGCCCCGGCTGCGCGAAGGCGCCCTTCGCGGCGGTGAGACGCACGACCCGGCCATCGACCGAAGCATTGATCGTGGTGCGGCTGAGATTGAGTTGCGCCTGTGACAGCTGGGCGCGCGCGACATCGACCTGCGCCAGGGCGCTTTGTCTTTGCGCCTGCAACACGCCGAGCTGCTTCTCGGCGGAGACCTCGGCGGCCTGCGCGGCGGCAAAGGCCGCCTGCCTCTGCGTGAGATCGGAATTGGCCTGTTGCGAACGCTGCTGCGTGCCGGCACCGTTGGCCAGCAATTGCGCGTAGCGCGCCTGCTCCTCGCGGGAGAACACGAGGGCAGCATTGCTCTGCGTGACGTTGGTCTTGGCCTGATCGATGTTGGCGATCTGGGCGGCGACCTGCGCGTCCACGTTCGCGACCACGGCCTGTGCCTGCTCGAGTTGCGCCTGCGTTTGCGCGACGGCGACCTGATAATCGCGCGGATCGATATGCACGAGCGGCGAACCGGCGGTGACGCGCTGATTATCCGTCACCGGTACGTCGACGATGACGCCGCCGACCTGCGGCGAGATCTGCACCGTGCGTGCGTCGATGAAGGCATCGTCGGTCGATTCGTAATGACGAGCGTTGAGCCACCAAATCAGGGCCGCGGCGAGCACGGCGATGATGGCCATGGCGGCAGCCGCCGTCGCCCACGGATGACGGCGCATGCTGGCAAGCGGCGAGGGCTTCTCCCCGGCCCGCTTTTCCCGTCCGCGTGTTCGCGCGCGCTCATCGGTGCGCTCGCCCTGGGGCACCTCGGCGAGAGGCGGCGCGTTCTTTTCCTCCGGAAGGTCCGGATGATCCTGTTTGTGCTCAACTAATGCCATCCGCAGCAAACCCGCGGCACCATTGTCCCGATAATTTAATGACCGAGCGGTTCGATGGTTCCTGACTGTTGATGGCAATACACGCGATCGGTCCGTCCTTTCCCGGCGTCTCCGCCATGGCGCAAACGGGTCGACGGACAGAACCGTCGGGTTGACAGGATCAGAGCGATTGCGTCCATTCGCGCCCCACCAGCAAGCAAGGCGCGAGTCCAAGAAGAATGACAGCACGAATTCTCATCGTCGGCTGCGGCGCCATTGGCGGGTTGTTCGCATCCGCTCTGTCATCCGTCGCCGATGTCATCGCCTATGACGCCAACGCCGAGCACGTTCGCGCCATTAACGAACAAGGCCTGCGCATCACCGGCAAGAGCCCGCGCGTCGCGCGCATCACGGCGACCGACGGCGCGGCGGCACTGAAGGGGCAATCCTTCGACGCGATCTTCTTCCTCACCAAATCGAAGGCGACCGGCGAGGCGCTCAGGCAGTTGCAGCCGCTGATCGCCGGCACGCCGCTTCTGGTCACGCTGCAGAACGGCATGGGCAACGCCGAAGTGCTGCTCTCGGCGCCGGGGCCGGTTGTGCGCGGCGTCACCATGAATGCCGGGCGCTATATCGAGCCGGGTGCGATCGAGAATTTAATCGAGGGCAAGACCTGGCTTGGGCCGGTGCGCGGCAGCGTCGAAGACATCAAGCCGCTGGGCGACCTCCTCAATGCCGCAGGCTACCCGGCCGAGGTTCTCGCCGACCCGATGGGCGCGGTCTGGTCGAAATTCGTGTTCAACTGCGTAATGAACCCGGTGGGGGCGCTGATGCTGGGCGACAATGCCGCGCGCTATGATGCGCCGGAAGTGCGCGCGCTGATCGACGACATGGCGGCGGAATCCATGGCTGTCGTGCGCGCGCTGGGGGGCACCCTCGCCTTCCCGCCGATGGAATTCGTGGAAAAGGTGCGTGCCGGCGAAATCCCGAGGTCCAAGCATGCCGGCTCCATGGCATTGGACATCGAGCGCGGGGCGCCGACTGAGATCGACGAACTCACCGGCTTCATCGTGCGGGAGGGCGAACGGGCAGGGATACCGGTACCAAATTGCCGCGCGGTTTACCGGCTGGTGAAGGGATTGGAGATCGCGGCTGTCCGCCGGGTACCGAAACCTCGATAATTCAACAGCTTAGCCCTGTTTGGCCACGCTTATCCCCGATTTCCCCACTTTCCCGCCCGCACAGGATTCCCCATCCCTCCGCGTTCAATAGAGAGGTTGAGCGCTACAATGGACGGGTTTCCCCGATGGCAGTGCCGCAGACGCGATGGACGATAGTGACGAAGCGCTCATGGCTCGGATTGCGCGCGGCGACGAGCCAGCGTTCCGTGTGCTATCGCGCCGTCACTTGCCCGCCGCGGTTGGACTCGCCCGCCGCATCCTCGGCAACGCCGCCGACGCCGAAGACGTGGCGCAAGAGGCCATGCTGCGCGTCTGGACCCATGCGCCGCGCTGGCAGCCGCTCGCTGCGTTCAAGACCTGGCTCACGCGCGTCGTCGTCAATCTCTGCCTCGACCGCAAGCGCCGCGCGGCCTGGGTGGACTTGGATAAAGCCGGCGAGATCGTGGACCCTACTCCCGGCGCCGGAGAGCAGGCAGAGGCCGACGAACGCGAGAGGCTGCTCGCGGCGGCAATCGACAAGCTTCCGGCACGTCAGCGCACTGCAATTGTCCTCACCTACAGCGAGGGTATGACCAATGCGCAGGTGGCGGAAGTGCTCGACACATCGGTGTCGGCAGTGGAGACTTTACTTGTGCGCGGCAAACAGAACCTGCGCCGTGCACTCGGGGGAGTGATCGATCATAAAGATGAATAAAAATAAGGGTGCATGACATGGTAATGAGCCGCGCGCAGTTTCAGGTTTTCCTCGACAGCCACGGCGCCGATCCGGAGCGCTGGCCGGAGAGCGAGCACAACAAGGCCGAACGGCTGATCGCAAGCGATGCCGCAGCGCGGGCGATGTTCGATGCGGCGCAGCGTCTCGACGCGCTGTTGGCGCGGCATACGCAAATCACCCAGGACAATGACGATGCCGTCGCGCGCGTGATGAAGCGGCTGGCCGGCCCGCTGCCGCGGCAGAAGGTGCCGTTCTGGCGCTGGCCGACGGTGCTGCTCGATTGGGAATTCTCGCCGGCCTGGCCGCGCGTCGCGGCGCTCGCCTGCTGTGCGGCGCTCGGTTTTTATATCGGCATCGCCGGCCTCGACCGTCCGCTCGACCGGCTCCATCAATCATCGATCATGAGCCGCGACATCGGCTCGGTGGTGTTCGAGCCTGAAGGGCTCACCGGAGCGGGCCCATGACCGTCGCCCATTTCGCGCCGACCGTTGCGCGCGGATCGACGCGCTGGCTGCTGCTCGGCTCGCTCGCACTCAATCTCTTCTTCGTCGGCGTGGCGCTGGCGATGCTGATTCGTGCGCCGGACACGCCGACCTGGGATCGCAATGTGTTCGTGCGCATGGAGCGGTTGTCGGCGACCTTGCCGGCGGCCGATGCCGACAAATTGCGCGTCGACATCAGCAACGACCATCAGCAAATCGACGCCGCACAGACCCAATTCCGTGCCGCGCAGGATCAAATCCGCGCAGCGCTGCGGAAAGAGCCGTTCGACGTCAACGATCTGCGCGCGGCGATGACGCAGACACGCGCGGCCCGGCAAAACTTCGACCAGATTTTGCAGGGCATGTTCGCCGACGCCGCGTCGAAAATGTCACACGAAGGACGCCAAGCACTTGCCGATTGGCCTCCGGGGCGAAAAACAGCGGGCAACGAGCAATAGTTCACGCTAAGTTAACGCCTCGGTCTAAGCACTACTCGGAAGTGATTGATTATGCGTCGCGGAAAACGTTGGGCGTTGGCGGGGGCGAAGCTTGACGCTCGCCCGGTGATGATGATGTTGCAGGGACTATGCCTCGCGCTGCCGCTCGGCGGCTGCATGCTCAGCGGCCTCAATGGCGACAAGCCGGACCCGGCGCTCGACATTCCACAAGCCTATAGCGCCGGTCCACGCAATCCGAAGGCGGCCGAGGCGCGCATGCCGGCTGACGACTGGTGGCGCTCCTTCCGCTCGCGCGAGCTCTCCGAGATCGTCGAAGTTGCGCGCGAGTCGAATCTGGACGTCGCCGCCGCGGTGGCACGCATCGTGCAAGCCGACGCGCAGTCGCGCATCACCGGCGCGGCGCTGCTCCCGACCGTCGGTCTCGGCGCCAATGCGACGCGCGCACGCTCATCGCAGAGCACCTCAGGCGGCGGCAACTTCGGCTCGTTCGGCGGCTCCGAGAGCAACAATCTGTCGGCGTCGCTCACCGCGAGTTACGAGATCGACTTCTGGGGCAAGAACCGCTCGCTGGTGCGCGCGGCGGAGGAAACGGCGATCGGGACGCGCTTCGACCGCGAGGTCGTCGCGCTGTCGACGGAAGCAGCCGCCGCCAACGCCTATTTCCAGGTGCTTGCCTCGCAGGACCGCCTGCAGGTCGCACGCAACAACGTCGACAGCGCCAACCGGGTGCTCGACCTGATCAAGCAGCGGCTGGGTGCCGGCACCGCCTCCGCACTCGAAGTCGCCGAGCAGCAGAGCGTGGTCGATACCCAGCGCGCGCTGATTCCGCCGCTCGAGCAGACGCTGCGGCTGAACAAGGTGACGATCGCACTGCTGATGGCGCGGCCGTTCGAGCGTGTGGACATCCGCGGCGGCTCGCTGCGCGGCCTCGCCTATCCCCGGGTCACGCCGGGCCTGCCGTCTGAACTGCTGACGCAGCGGCCCGACATCCGTGAGGCGGAGGCCCAGCTCGCCGCCGCCAACGCCAATGTCTACAATGCGCGCACGCAATTCCTTCCGAGCATCGTGCTGACTGGCGAAGGCGGGTATCAGAGCGCGATCCTCAGGACCCTGCTGCGGCCGGAGTCGGCATTCTTCACGCTGACCGCCGGGCTGACGCAGCCGATCTTCGAGGGCGGTCAACTGCTCGGCAATCTCGATCTGCAAAAGGGCCGCCAGGACGAGCTGCTGGCGGACTACCGCAAGTCGGTGATTTCCGGCTTTTCCGACGTGGAGAACGCGCTCGACGCCATCCGTCAGACTGCGGAGCGCGAACGGCTACAGAGAAACGTGGTGACGAGCTCGCGGCGCGCCTTCGATATTTCCGAACAACGCCTGCGTGAGGGAACTTTGGATCTCGTCACAGTGTTGCAGACGCAGCAAACGCTTTACACAGCCGAGGATCTGATGGTTCAGGCGCAACTTGCGCACTACCAGGCGATCATAAGCCTGTATCAGGCGCTCGGCGGTGGGTGGCATCCAAAACCGGTGGTCGCAGATGCACGGTGAAGTGCCGAAACATCTTATTGTAAAGAAAGCGCCTGGCCGCTGGCGGCGAAATATTGCGCTCGTCGTCGTGCTCGTCGGTGTGGCGGGGGCGCTCTATTACGTGTTCACCGGCTCGGCGCCGCAACCGCAGCGGCGCGGCCGCTTTGCGGCGGAGGGCGGGCCGATCCCGGTGCTGGTCACGCCGACGAATTTCGCCGACGTGCCGGTCTATCTCGACGCGGTCGGCACCACGCTGGCGCTCAACACCGTGACGGTGAAGCCGCAGATCGACGGCAAGCTGATTTCGATCGACTTTAAGGAAGGCCAGAACGTCAACAAAGGTGACGTGATCGCGCGTATCGATCCGATCACCTTCCAGGCGACCTATGATCAGGCGGTGGCGAAGAAGGCTCAGGACGAGGCCATTCTCGCCAATTCAAGGAACGACCTTGTCCGTTACCAGACGCTCATCACCACCAACGCGATCAACAAGCAGCAGCTCGACACCCAGAAAGCATTGGTCGACCAGAACGTCGCGCAGGTCCAATCCGATCAGGCGGCGATCGAAAGCGCGCGGGCGACGCTGGGCTATACCAATATCGTCGCGCCGCTCACCGGCCGCACCGGCATCCGCTTGGTGGACGAAGGCAACATCGTCCATGCCGCCGACACCACCGGCATCGTGGTCATCACCCAGATCCAGCCGATCTCGCTTACCTTCAATCTGCCGCAGCAGAACCTCGAGCGGGTCAACGCCGCCTTCGCCAAGGGACCGCTCGAAGTCGATGCATTGCGCGCCGACACCAATGCGGTGATCGACCACGGCACGCTGATGGTGGTGGACAATCAGGTCGATGCGACCACCGGGACGGTGAAGCTGAAGGCCAATTTCCCCAATGCCGACCTGCGGCTCTGGCCGGGCCAGTTCGTCAATGTGCGCCTGCTGATCGACACGCTCAAGCAGGTGGCGGTGATCCCAACCGGCGCTGTGCAGCGTGGTCCGAACGGGACCTTTGTCTACGTGGTCGGCGACGAGAACACTGCTTCGGTGCGCACCATCAAGGTGCAGAAGCAGGACGAGGACCAGACCGTTGTCAGCGACGGCCTAAAGCCGCCCGAGCGCGTCGTCACCACCGGCTTCGCCCGGCTCACCGACGGGGCCAAGGTCAGCCTTTCGACCGGCCAAGGCGGCACGACGCCGGCAGCCGAGCAAGGCGCGCGGGCACATCGCGGCGCAGGCCGGCGGCCGGGAGGCCCAAGCGGAAACGGCGCCGAGGGCGCAGCGCAAGGACAGCGGAGCGGCAGCGGAACGAGCCCGACTCCGCAGCAATGAGAGCGGATTGCAACAATGGGGCATTCCGGCGCGCAAGCGAATCCGGAATCAAGGCGCACGCGCCAGCTAGTCTCGCGCCGCATCGCGAACCTCTCTCCGTCATCCTGAGGTGCGAGCGCGCAGCGCGAGCCTCGAAGGATGCCGGCCACACGGCCGGCCACTTGCTGCCGCGCCTCGGCCGTCGCCCTTCGAGGCTCGCTTCGCTCGCTCCTCAGGGTGACGGGACGACCAGTGTTAGCGGGGCCTATTCAGTATGAGCGTTTCCTCGCCATTCATTCACCGGCCGATCGCCACCTCTCTTCTCGGTGTCGCGGTGATGCTGGGCGGCCTGCTCGGCTATTGGTGGCTGCCGGTGTCGGCGCTGCCGCAGGTTGATTTCCCGACCATCCAGGTCACCACCCAGCTTCCGGGCGCCGCCCCCGACACTATCGAGGCGCTGGTGACGGCGCCGCTCGAGCGCCAGTTCGGGCAAATCCCGGCGCTGCAATCGATGACCTCGTCGAGTTCGTTCGGCATCAGCCAGGTCACGCTGCAGTTCGATCTCAACCGCGACATCGACGCCGCCTCGCAGGACGTGCAGTCGGCGATCAACGCGGCGGCATCCACGCTGCCGCGCACCCTCCCCTACCCGCCGCTCTATTCCAAGGTGAACCCGGCCGATGCGCCGGTGATAACACTGGCGCTGACGTCGAAGACCATCGATCAGCGCGCCTTGAGCGACATGGCCGACACCATCATGGCACCGCGGCTCTCCGAGGTGACCGGCGTCGGCCACGTTTCGGTGCAGGGCGGCATCCGCCCGGCGATTCGCATCCAGGCCGACCTGTCGCGGCTCGCCGCCTACGGCATCGGGCTGGAAGACCTGCGCACGGCCATCGTCAGCGCCAATGTCGCCGGGCCCAAAGGCTCGCTCGACGGCGTGCATCAATCCTACAGCATCGCCGCCAACGACCAGATCGAGAGCGCCAACGCCTACAAGGCCATCACGGTGGCCTACCGCAACAAAGCCCCGGTGCTGTTAAGCGATGTCGCCGATGTGGTGGACGGGCTGGAGAACAACAAGGTCGGGGCATGGTTCGGCGGCCAGTCGGCCATCGTCATCGACATCCAGCGTCAGCCGGGCGCCAACGTCGTCGAAACGGTGCAGCGCATCCGTGCCGAATTGCCCCGCCTGCAACGCTCGATGCCGGCCGGCGCCACGCTGACCGTCGTCAACGACCGCACCAACACCATCCGCGCCTCGATCCAGGACGTGCAGTTCACGCTGGTGCTGAGCATCGGTCTGGTGGTCATGGTGGTGTTGATCTTCCTGCGCACCATCCGCGCCACCATTATCGCCGGCGTGGCGCTGCCGCTGTCGCTGATCGCCACCTTCGGCGTGATGTGGTTCTGCGGCTTCTCGCTCGACAACCTGTCGCTGATGGCGCTGACCATCGGCACCGGCTTCGTGGTGGACGACGCGATCGTCATGATCGAGAACATCGTCCGCCACATGGAGGACGGCGAAAGCCCGATCGAGGCAGCGCTGAAGGGTGCCCGCGAAATCGGCTTCACCGTGATCTCGCTAACTCTGTCGCTGATCGCCGTGTTCATCCCGCTCCTGTTCATGACGGGGCTGGTCGGACGCATGTTCCGCGAGTTCGCGCTCACGCTCACCATCGCGGTGGTGGCCTCGGCCATCGTCTCGCTGACGCTGACGCCGATGATGTGCGGCCGCCTGCTCCGCCGGACGGAAGAGCGCCCGCGCGGCGCCCTGGGCCGGCGCTTCGACGGCCTGATGGAGCGCACCATCGAGGGCTATCACCACAGCCTGCGCTGGGTGCTGCGGCATCAGGCCGCGACACTTTTGGTGACGCTGCTGACGCTGGCGGCGACCATCGCGCTCTATGTCGTCATACCGAAGGGCTTCCTGCCCTTGCAGGACACCGGGGTCATCACCGCCGTAACCGAGGCGAGCACCGAGGTGTCATTCGATGAGATGACGCGGCGCCAGCACGAGATCGAAGACATCATCCGCGCCGATCCGGACGTCACCAGCGTGGTCTCGGTCATCGGCGTGAGCCCGCTCAACGCCACGCCCAATGCCGGCCGCCTGAGCATCACTTTGCGCCCGCGCGACAAGCGCGCCGCGCGTGTCGACCAGATCGTGAATCGGATGAAGGATGCGGTCGCCGGCGTGCCGGGCATGACGGTCTATTTCCAGGCGACGCAGGACATCCAGATCTCCACGCGCGTGAGCCGCGCGCAATATCAATATACGTTGGTCGGCACCGACCGTGACGAAGTGGTCGACACCGCGAGTAAGCTGGTGCAGGCGATGCGCGCTTCGCCGGCGTTGCGTGAAGTCGCGTCCGAGGCACAGGAAGGCGGCCCGCGCATGCAGGTGCAGGTCGACCGCGGGCAGGCCGGCCGTCTCGGTGTCTCCATGCAGAGCGTGACCGACACGCTCAACGATGCCTACGGGCAGCGGCAGGTCTCCACGATCTACGGGCAGTCCAACCAGTATCGCGTCATCCTCGAGGCGCAGCCGCGCTATCAGCAGGAGCCCGGTTCGCTGTCACAGATCTACGTCACCGGCGCCGTCACCTCGACCGGCACCACCGCGACGGTCAGCACCACGGCGACAGCCACGACCAACACCAACACCACCGCCACGCCGAACGCCGTCACGGGCAACGCGCAAGTGCCGCTCTCGACCTTCGCCAGCTTCATAACCACAACGGCCCCGCTGGCGATCGCGCACCAGGAGCAGTTTCCCTCCGTCACCATCAGCTTCGATCTGGCGCCCGATTATGCGCTGTCAGATGCGGTCGCCGTCATCACGGCGGCGCAGCGGCAGATCGGCATGCAGACGTCGGTGAGCGGCAGCTATTCGGGCGACGCCGCGGAATTCGCCAAGTCGCTGGCCGGTGAGCCCTGGCTGATCCTGGCGGCGGCCGTCGCCATCTACATCGTGCTGGGCGTGCTCTATGAGAGTTTCATCCATCCGATGACCATCCTCTCGACGCTGCCCTCGGCCGGCGTTGGCGCGCTCCTGGCGCTGATGCTGTTCCGCTACGACCTGTCGGTGATCGCGTTGATCGGCATCGTGCTGTTGATGGGCATCGTGAAGAAGAACGCCATCTTGATGATCGACTTCGCGCTCGAGGCCGAGCGCAAGGAGGGAATGAGCCCCGAGGAGTCGATCGTGCAAGCGGCGCTCTTGCGCTTCCGCCCGATCATGATGACGACGCTCGCGGCGCTGTTCGGCGCGCTGCCGCTGGCGGTGGAGAGCGGCACCGGGTCGGAGCTGCGCAATCCGCTCGGCATCACCATTGTCGGCGGTCTGCTGCTGAGCCAGCTGCTCACGCTCTACACCACGCCGGTGATCTACCTCTACATGGAGCGGCTGCGCGCACGCCTTACACCGGTGGTGCCGCCGCGCCCGCGCCGCATCGTGGCCGGTCCAGCGGAGTGAGCGCCATGCTGTTCGTTGCAACGAACTCCGCTCGTTCCCGCGCAAGCGGGAATCCAGGGCCAAACCTCCGACGCCTTCGATCGGTTGGTCTGGGTCCCCGCCTTCGCGGGGACGAGCGGATGAAAACCGCAGCGGAGTAGGCCATGAACTTCTCCTGGCCGTTCATCCGCAGGCCGATCGGCACCACGCTGATGGCTATCGGTCTGTTCCTGGTCGGCATGATCGCCTACTCGTTCCTGCCGGTCTCCAGCCTGCCGAGCGTGGATCTGCCGACCATCAATGTCACCGCGAGCCGGCCGGGCGCCGACCCCAACACCATGGCCGCGACCGTGGCCGCACCGCTCGAGCGGCGCATCGGAGAAATTTCGGGCGTAACCGAACTGACCTCGGTGTCGTCGCTGGGCACGACCAGCATCACCGTGCAGTTCGACCTGTCGCGAAATGCCGACGGCGCCGCGCGCGACATACAGGCGGCGCTGAATGCCGCGCTGAGCGATCTGCCGAGCGACATGCCGACGCTGCCGACCTTCCGCAAATTCAATCCCGCGGCCTCGCCGATCCTGATCCTGGCGCTGACCTCCAAGACGATGCAGGGAAGCGAAATCTACGACGCCGCCGACACCGTCATCGCGCAGCGGCTGTCGCAGGTGGATGGCGTGGCGGACGTCACCGTGGCCGGCTCCGAGCAGCCGGCGATCCGCGTGCGCGTCGACCCGACGCGGCTCGCCGCCATGGGCGTTGCGCTGGAAGATGTGCGCAATGCGATCGTCAACGACAATGCCGTCGGCCCGAACGGCTCGTTCGACGGTGACAAGCGCTCGGTGACCATCGGCCTCAACGGTCAGCTCAACACGGCGAGCGACTATGACCCCGTCGTGGTGAAGACGGTGAACGGCACCGTGATCCGCCTCTCCGACATCGCCACCATACGCCCGAGCGTGCGCAACAGCCGCTCGGCCGGCTGGTATAATCGCGACTCTTCGGTGCTGCTGATCATCACCAAACAGGGCGACGCCAACGTCATCGACACGGTGGACCGCATCTACGCGCTGCTGCCGGAGCTCAAGCAATGGGTGCCGGCGGGGCTTGAATTCTCGGTGCTGACCGACCGTACGCAGACCATCCGCGCCAGCGTCGGCGACATGCAGATGACGCTCGCCGCCACCATCGGCCTCGTGATGATGGTTGTGTTCCTGTTCCTGCGCCGCGCGGCGCCGACGGCGGCGGCCGGCGTCACCGTGCCGCTGGCGCTGGCCGGCACCTGCGCGGCGATGTGGGCGGCCGGCTTCTCCATCGACAATCTGTCGCTGATGGCGCTGGCAGTGTCGGTGGGCTTCGTCGTGGACGACGCCATCGTGATGATCGAGAACGCGGCGCGCTATCTCGAGCAGGGCGACTCGCCGATGCGCGCGGCGCTGAAGGGCGCCAAGCAGATCGGCTTCACCGTGGTGTCGATCTCGGTGTCGCTCATCGCCGCCTTTATTCCGCTGTTGCTGATGGGCGGCATCATCGGCCGGTTCTTTCGTGAATTCTCGGTGACGCTCGCCTTCGCCATCATCATCTCGACCTTCGTGTCGTTGTCGGTGACGCCGATGATCTGCGCTTACTTCGTGCGCGAGGCGCCGAGTCCGGATCGCACCTGGCTCGACCGGCGCGTGGAGGCCGTGCTCTCGCGCATGCTACGCTTCTATGACCGCACGCTTGCCTTCACGATCGAGCACCGCTCGCTGGCGCTGATCGTGTTCGCGGCCACCATCGTGCTCACGATCGGCCTCTATATCAAAGTGCCGAAAGGCTATCTGCCGCAGGACGACACCGGCTTGATGTTCGGCGGCACACAGGCCTCGACCGACGTCTCCTACGGAGCGATGTTGAAGCTGCAGCAGCAGGCGATGGATATCATCCTGGCCGACCCGGCAGTAGCAGGGCTCGGCTCCTCGGTCGGCAGCGGCGGCGGCCCAGGTGGCACTGCGGTCAATCGCGGACGGCTATTCGTCAGTCTGAAGCCGCCGGAGCAGCGCGACTATGCAACCACGCAACAGGTACTCGGCCGTCTGCGTGGCAAGCTCAACCGTGTCCCCGGCCTGCGCACCTTCCTGGTGCCGGCGCAGGATGTTCGCGTCGGCGCACGGCAGAGCGACTCGCAATACCAGTTCACGCTGTGGAGCGCCGACATCGACGACTTGCAAACCTGGGTGCCGAAGGTGCTCGAGCGGGTGAAGCAGGTGCCCGGCGTGGTCGACGTCAACACCGACCGCGAGCAGGGCGGCCTGCAGGCCAATGTCACCATCGACCGCGCGACGGCGTCGCGCCTCGGCGTAAGCGTCAACGACATCGACAACGCGCTCAACGATGCCTATTCGCAACGGCAGATTTCGACCGTCTACACGCAGCGCAACCAGTACCGCGTGATCTTCGAGGTCGATCGCAAGTATCAGCGCGACCCCACCGACCTCAGCCAGATCTACTTGCCAGGCGGCAGCAACGGCCCGGTGCCGCTGTCGGCGGTGACCAAGGTCACGCGCGGCATCGCGCCGCTGGTGGTGAACCACCAAGGCCAGTTCCCCTCCACGACCATCACCTACAATCTGGCGGAGGGCGTGCCGCTGGAAACCGCGACCGCGGCGATCACGAAAGCCGTCACCGAAATGCATATTCCCGACACCATCCACGCCGACTTCGCCGGCGACATCCAGGCGTTCCGGCAGTCGGTCGGCGCGCAGCCGCTGCTGCTGGTAGCGGCGCTGATCGCGGTCTACATCGTGCTGGGCGTGCTGTACGAGAGCTTGGCGCATCCGCTCACCATCATCTCGACGCTGCCGTCGGCGGGCCTCGGCGCGCTGCTGGCGCTGGAGATCTCCGGCACCGAGCTGACGGTGATCGCCTTCATCGGCATCATTCTCTTGATCGGCATCGTGAAGAAGAACGGCATCATGATGGTGGACTTCGCGCTCGAGGGCGAGCGGCGCGGCGGGCTGTCGGCCGAGCGCGCGATCCACGAGGCGTGCCTCGCGCGCTTCCGGCCTATTTTGATGACCACCCTCGCCGCCATGCTCGGCGCGCTGCCGCTGGTGATCGCCTCGGGGCCGGGCTCGGAGCTGCGGCGGCCGCTCGGCATCACCATCATCGGCGGCCTCTTGGTGTCGCAGGTGCTCACGCTCTACACGACGCCGGTGATCTACCTTTTGCTCGACAAGCTGCACCGGCGCCTCGGCAGCGCCGTGCCGTCCTTCGTCAGGCGCCGCACGCCGCCGCCGGCCCCGCAGCCGGCGGAGTGATCAGTCAGAAATCCCACGACGACGAACATCGACCCGTCATCCTGAGGTGCTCGGCCGAAGGCCGAGCCTCGAAGGATGAACGGCTTGTGATTCTGTGCCCGTCATCCTTCGAGGCGCGCAAGAGCGCGCACCTCAGGATGACGGAGCAAGGTTGCGGCCGGTTCAAGCCAACAGCGTAACGCAGCTTACTCCCGCTCGCGGCCGGCGATTTCCGCCTGCCAGGGCGCGACCTTGCGCTCGACATAGCCGATCAGGGTGTTGAGCCCGATGGCCATGACCATCAGCACGATGATCGGCACGAACATGGTGGCGGTGTCGAAGTTGTTCGCCGAGTTGATGATGATCGCGCCGAGGCCGGAGATCGTCGTGAAGAACTCCGCGATCACCATCGCCACCACCGCGCGGCCGACCGCCAGGCGAACGCCGGCCATGATGTAAGGCAGCGTCGCCGGCAGCACGATCCGCCGGAGAATGACGTGATTGGGTGCGACGAAGGACTTGCCGACCTCGATCAGCGTCTTCGGCACGGCAATGACGCCGAGCCAGGTATTGATGCAGATCGGGAACAGCGCCATCAGGAACACGACCGACGCCTTCACCGCGAAGCCGAGGCCGAGCCACAGCACCAGGAGCGGCACCAGCGCCACCAGCGGCATGGCATAGCCCGCGGTGACATAGATGCCGAAGGCAGCCTCGGCGGTGCGGAAGCGGCCGATGATGAGGCCGATCGGCACGCCGAGCACCACGGCAAGGAGATAGCCGGCGAAGAACGGCTGCAGGCTCTGATAGAGCGCGGTCCACAAATCCCCGGACCGCGCGAGCTCCCAGAAGGCAACCGCGATCGCGGTCGGATACGAGCCGAACACCGGATTGACCTGGCGTCCGAAAATCTCCCAGAGCACGAGCAGGCAGCCTACCGAGATGCACGTAATCACCCAGCGCGGCAGCGGGCGACGCTCCTTGCGTTCGGCGACCGGGGCAGCGGGCTTTCTATCGGCGATGTCGACCATCAGTTTCTTTCCTTGCGCATCATCTTATCCGAAAACCGGTTCCCATCCCGGATCAAGTCCGGGACATGCTTTTTCGGGATGATGCGCTAGTGCACCACCGTCTCTTGATCGTGCAGAGCGCGCCAGACTTTGTAGCGGGTCTCGGCGAATTCAGCCGTGCCGCGTACCACCCCGAGATCGGGACGCGGACGGCCGATCGGCACCGTCATGATCTCGTGCACACGGCCGCCTTTCATGACAATGATACGGTCGGCGATGAGCACCGCTTCGTCGAGATCGTGGGTGACGAAAATCACCGTCTTGCCGGTGCGGGTCTGGATCTCGAGTAGCTCGGCTTGCAGACTCTCGCGCGTCTGCGCGTCGAGCGCGCCGAAGGGCTCGTCCATCAGCAGCACGGATGGATCGATGGCGAGCGCGCGGGCGATGCCGACTCGCTGCTTCATGCCGCCGGACAGCTGATGCGGACGGCGGTTCTGCGACTCCTTCAGGCCGACGAGGTCGAGATACTTCTCCGCCGTGTCGCGCAACTCGCCGCCGCGCATGCCCTTCATCTCCAGGCCGAACATCACGTTCTGCAAAGCGGAGAGCCAGGGCAGAAGTTCCGCGTGTTGAAAGACCATGCCGCGGTCGTGGCCGCAGCCGCGTACCTCGCGTCCGTCCACGCTGACGCGCCCCGACGTGGAGAAATCGAGCCCCATGGCGACCCGCAGCGCCGTGGTCTTGCCGCAGCCGGAGGGGCCGATCAGCGCGACCATTTCGCCATCCTTGACGGTGAAACTGACGCGGTCGAGCGCCTGCACGTGATGGAGCACGCCATCCACACGTATGGAGAACTTCTTGGACACATCGAGGAAGGTTACTTCACCCATCTAGAACTCCGAACCTGCTGCTGTCATTCCGGGGCGCGAGCGCAGCGAGCGAACCCGGAATCCAGCCTTTTGCTTTGAGCGTGTGTCTGGAGTCCGGGTTGCAGCCTTCGGCTGCCCCCCGGAATGACGACATCGCTAGTGACTCGCCTCCACCACCTTCAACGCCTTCTCGCGGTACTCGGGCGCCAGGACTGTCTTGACGTCAAGCGGCTCCTTCACCTTGCCGGCATTCACAAGCTGCATCTGAATCCAGTCGAGCTTTTCGGCGGGCAGCGGCAGGGTCGGATCGACCGCCTTGTGCTCGACGGCATCGTCGAAGACAAAGCCGGGGCGCGGGTCGTCGGGCTTCGCATGCGTGATCTCGCGCGTGAGTGCCACAGTCTCGTCCTTGTGCGTAAGCGCGTAATGCAACGCATTCATCTCGGCGGCAAGGAATTTCACCGTGTCATCTCCGCGCGCCGCCAAAGTCTTGGCGGTGGAGAGGATGCACACACGCAAAAAGTTTGGAACCGCGTCGCGGCCCGCAACCAGCAGGTGCACATCCTTCGGCGCGATCGGCTGGTATTCGTTCGACACCACCGCAGCATCGACCACGCCGCCGATCAGCGCCTGATAGCGCTCACGGTCGCCGCCGACCGCAGCAAGCTTCACATCCTTGTCGGAAACGCCGTGCGCGGCGAGGGCTGAACGTACCAGCATGTCCGGCATCGAATTGGGCGCCGACACGGCGATCTGCTTGCCCTTGAGCTGCTCGACCTTGGTGATGTCCGTCTTGGCGTAGATGCCGTGCGGCACCACGACCCAATGACAGCCAATCACGCGTACGTCGGCACCGCGCGAGTTGGCGGTGAACACGCCCTGCGGGCCGCCCTCGAAGCTGTCGATCTCGCCGGCGAGCAGCGCCTTCAGGCCGATCTGGTCGTCCTTGAACTGTGACAGCTCGAGCTTGATCCCCTGTTTGGCGGCGAAGTCATGCTTTGACACCATCAAGAATATGCCGGCGTCGGACTTGGCGTTGATCAGGCCGTGGCGCCAGACCTTGTCCTGCGCGGCGGCGGGCGCCGCGAGCGCGCAAACCAGCGACGCCGCAGCCAGGAGGCCGCACGCGGATTTCGGAGCAATGGCGATACGCATAGGCGGTACACCTCCCGTTATCCTTTATTCCGGCGCCTTCGGGCGCCTTTACGTCCAAGGCAATCTTAACATCAAATTCACGGCGGAGGCATTCCTAAGGGAGGCCCGAGGGGCTAGCCTTGGCGCCACAAGCGTCACTTAAGGACGCAGATTGCGGATGTTCCGCGATCCGGTACGGGCAGGCCGTAAGCCGCCGACCGCCAAAAGTTCAGGGAGCTGAACGCTATGACCCAACGCATGACCCTGTCCGTCAACGGACAGTCGCATACGATCGACGCCGACCCGGACATGCCGCTGCTGTACGCGCTGCGGGACGACCTCGGGTTGAACAATCCACATTTCGGCTGCGGCTTGGCGCAATGCGGCGCCTGCACCGTCCATGTCGACGGGCAGCCGACGCGCTCCTGCGTGACGCCATTGTCCGCGGTGGGGGATGCGAAGGTCACCACGCTGGCGGGGCTCGGCACGCCCGAAAAGCCGCATCCATTGCAGACGGCCTATGTCGAGGAGCAGGTGCCGCAATGCGGCTACTGCATCAACGGCTGGATTATGACCGCCGCGGCCTTCCTGGAGACCAAGAAGAAGCCGACCGAGGCGGAGATCAAGGACGCGCTCTCGGGCCTCAAGTGCCGCTGCGGCACCCACATCAGCATCCTCAAGGCGGTCAAGCGTGCCGCCACGATGACGGGTTGAGGGAGAGCGCCATGACAAAGTTTGAACAATCAACGTCCTTCTCCCGCCGCTCGGTCCTTCTCGGCGGCGGCGCGCTCGTCGTCTCCATCGGCGCGGCGGTGTCGCTCGACACGCTGCTGTCGATCAACGAAGCGCAGGCGCAGGGCGCCAAGCCGCCGCTGACGCCGGAGCAGCTTTCGTCCTACATCGCCGTGAATGGCGACGGCAGGGTGGCTGCCTATTTCGGCAAGATGGACATGGGGCACGGCCTGCACGTCGCGATCGGGCAGATCGTGGCGGAAGAGCTCGACGTGCCCTTCAAGAGCGTCAAAGTCATCATGGGCGACACCGCCTCGTCGGTGAACCAGGGCGGCGCCTCGGGGTCGACCGGCATCCAGTTCGGCGGCAAGCAGATGCGCATGGCGGCGGCGGAAGCGCGTCGCGTGCTGGTGGAGATGGCGGCGGGTCTGCTCTCCGTGCCGGCCGACAAGCTCAGCGTCAAAGACGGCGTGGTGAGCGCGAGCGACGACGCAAGCAAGCGCATCAGCTACGCGCAAATGATCGGCGGACGCTATTTCAACATCACGCTCGACTGGAACAAGCAATACGGCAACGCGCTCTATGCGCCGGGCAAGGCGCAGCCAAAGAAGCCGTCCGAGCACACAATCGTCGGCCAGCCGATCAAGCGCGAAGACGTGGCGCCGAAGGTGTTCGCCATCGAGAACTTCGTCACCGACATCAAAGTGCCGGGGATGATGCACGGGCGCATGGTGCGCCCGAGCGTCGCCGGCGCGGTGCCGGTGAGGGTCGACGAGGCGTCGATCAAGGACATTCCCGGCGCGAAAGTCGTCTGGGACAAGGGCTTCCTCGGCGTCGTCGCCGACAAGGAGTGGGATGCGATCAGGGCCGCGCAAAACCTCAAGGTGGAGTGGTCTGACGCTCAGGCGCCATTCCCCGATCAGGCGAAGCTGTTCGACCACATCCGCAAAGCGCCGGTGCGCAAGCGCATGGTCGAACAGCAGAACGGCGACATCGATGCCGCCTTCGCCAATGCGGCCAAGGTGATCGAAGCCGACTACGAATGGCCGTTCCAGTCGCATGCCAGCATGGGGCCGGGCTGCGCGCTGGTGGAGATCAAGGACGGCAAGGTGACCTGCTGGAGCGGGACGCAGAAGTCTCACTTCGTGCAGCAGGGTCTGGCGGCGACTTTGGGCGTGCCGGTCGACACCGTGCGCGTGATCTGGACCACCGGTCCGGGCTCCTACGGCCGCAACGACGCCGACGACGCCGCCATGGACGCCGCCGTGCTGGCCAAGGCCGTCGGCCGGCCGGTGCGCATGCAATACATGCGCGACCAGGGCACCGGCTGGGACCCGAAGGGGCCCGCCTCCACGCACAAGGCGCGCGCCGCGCTCGATGCGTCGGGCAAAGTCATCGGCTATGACTTCCTGAGCAAGGCCTTCTCGCGCGTGGATGTCGATACGAACGGCAGCAAGCCCAACGACACGCTGGCCGGCCAGACGCTCGGTGTGGCGCTCAATTCCGGCGACGGCTTCGGCACGCCGGCGGAATCCTACGCGGTCGACAACAAGCGGCTCGCTTGGGAAACCATCCCGCCGCTGCTCGATCGCGCTTCGCCGTTGCGCACCTCGCATCTGCGCGATCCCGTCGGGCCGCAAATCCATTTCGCCAGCGAGTCGTTCATTGACGAGGTGGCGGCGGCGGTGAACCTCGACCCGATCGAATTCCGCCTGCGGCACATCAAGGAGCCGCGCGACATCGCCGTGATCAAAGCGGCGGCGGAAAAGGCGAAATGGGAGACGCGAGTGTCGCCGCGGCGCGACCAGACCGGCACCACGGTGTCCGGCCGCGGCATCGCCTATGCGCAGCGCAACGGCACGCGGATCGCGATCATTGCCGAGGTCGATATCGACCGGACGACCGGCAAGATCTTCGCGCGCAAGTTCACCGTGGCGCATGACTGCGGGCAGATCATCAATCCGGACGGGTTGGTGAAATGCATCGAGGGCAACATCGTGCAGGGCGTGAGCCGTGCGCTGTGGGAGGAAGTGACCTTCGACAACAAGTCGGTGACCAGCGTGGATTGGATCACTTATCCGATCCTCGACATCACCGAGACGCCGGCCGAGGTCGACGTGGTGCTGATCAACCACCCTGACATCGCGCCCTCCGGCGCCGGCGAGCCGTCCATCCGCCCGGTGGCGGCGGCGATTGCGAACGCCATCTTCGACGCCACCGGCGTGCGCATCCGGCGCGTGCCGTTCTCGCCGGAGCGGGTGAAAGCGGCGTTAAGTTGAATGCCCCGTGGCAATGTCTCTCGGTCCCCTCCCCCTGAAAGGGGGAGGGTCAGGGAGGGGGTCTCTTGATTGTGCGATTGACCCCCACCAGCTCATCATCGCTTCGCGATGATGAGCGACCTCCCCCTTTCAGGGGGAGGTAAAGGACATCAGCCCGGCAACCGCTTCACGCTCTTCCTCGCCTCGGCGATCACCAGCGGCACGGCGGCATCGTTGTTCGGCGCCATGATGTGGCAGCCGGCGACGTTCGGGATTTCGGCCAATTCGCTGATCACCTCGATGCAGATGCGGCGGCCTTCCACCGCCGGATCGCTCGCCTGCTCCATGCGCTCGACGAACGCATCGGGGATGATGGTGCCGAACAATTTCTCCTTCATCCAGCGCGCCGACTTCGCCGAGCGTAGCGGCGCCACGCCGATGATGATCGACAGTTTATCGGCAAGCCCAAGCTCGGCGAGCCGCGCCATGTAGCGGCGCACGATGTGCGTATCCATGCAGAACTGCGTCTGCGCGAATTGCGCGCCGGCGGCGACCTTGCCGGCGAGGCTCTTCGGCTCCCAGCCCGGCGGCGGATCGATCGGGTTGTCGGCGCCGCCGAGGAAGAAATCGGCATGGCCCGCGATCTTGCGGCCAGAGGGCAGTTCGCCTTCGTCGCGCAGGCGGCGCGCCGTTTCCAAGAGCTGGCGCGCGTCGAGATCGAACACCGGCTTGGTGTCCGGCTGATCGCCAGCCTCCGGATTATCCCCGCGCAGCATCAGCAGATTGCGTATGCCGGCGGCGGCCGCGCCGAGCAGGTCGCTCTGCAGCGCGATGCGGTTACGGTCGCGGCAGGTAAGTTGGAGGATCGGCTCGATGCCCTCCTGCACCAGCATGGCCGCGGCCGTGACGGCACCGAGATGTGGGCGGGCGCCGGCGCCATCGGTGACGTTCACTGCGTCGGCGAGGCCCTTGAGCGGCAGCGCCTTGGCGAGCAGATCGTTACGGTCGGCGGAGACCGGCGGCGTGACTTCGGCGGTGAGGACGAAACGGCCGGCCCGGAGCTTGTCTTCGAGGTTCATGCAGTTTCCTGGCGCATGATCTTATCCGAAAACCAGTACCCATGTTTCGGGATCACGCGCTTTGGGTCGCAAAATTCAGTGGACCTGGCAAGCGCAACAACGAGAATAGCGCCGGATGCGCCGGTGGGCAGCGTCCCGCGAAGGCGCCCAAAGACGCGTTGCATGAGGGTTGGGATGGCTTTGGCATCGATCGACGAGGCGCTCGCGCCGGTCACCAACGGCTGCATGCTGGTGGTGCCACGCGAGGTCTCGGGCGTGCCGATGGCGGCGACGCGCGCGCTGATCCGCCGCGGCGTGCGGGACTTGCATCTGGTGGCGCTGCCGACGTCGAGCCTGCAGGCCGATCTGCTGATCGGCGCCGGGTGCGTGGCGACGCTGGAAACGAGCGCGGTGAGCCTGGGCGAATTCGGCCCGGCGCCCCGTTTCAATGTGGCGATCATTGGCGGCACCATCGCGATGAAGGACGCCACCTGTCCTGCTCTGCATGCGGCGTTGCAGGCGGCGGAGAAGGGCGTGCCGTTCATGCCGCTGCGCGGGCTGATCGGCTCGGACATTTTAAAGTATCGCGACGACTGGAAGGTGATCGACAATCCGTTCGGCACCGACGATCCGATCGTGCTCCTGCCGGCGCTGAAGCCGGATGTTGCGCTGTTTCATGCGCCGATGGCCGATCAGTTCGGCAATGTGTGGATCGGTCGGCAGCGCGAATTGGCCACCATGGCGCATGCGGCGGAGCGCACGATCGCGACTGTCGAGAGAATTCATGACGGCAATCTGCTCGACGATCCGGTGCTGGCGGCAGGCACGCTGCCCGGCTTCTATGTTGAGCATGTTGCAGTCGCCGCGCGCGGGGCGTGGCCTTTGCCATTGCCGGACCATTACGCGGCGGACGCAGAGCATCTCGCTCTGTATGCGCGCATGGCGGCGACGGAGGCAGGGTTCGCGGAATATGTCGATAGGTATGTGTATGAACGCCGTGCTGCTTAATGCAGGCTTGTCATGGCCGGGCTTGTCCCGGCCATCCCGATCAGGAAGGCACTGTGCCCGCCTAAGCGAGATCGCCGGGACAAGCCCGGCGATGACAAAAGAGGTGCCGGCGTGAATCCGTCTTTTCTCCCCGAAGAACTCCTCGCCGAGGTCATCGCGCGGCTGATTGGCGATGTGCGTCACGTCGCCGTCGGCAATGCTTCGCCGATCCCCGCCACCGCCGCGCTGCTGGCCCGCGAGCGTGGAAAGGGGCGGCCTTACGTCTCGCTGCTGCAGAGCCGCAAGCACAATTTCTTCACCGACGGGGCGCGTGAGCTGTTCGACTGCGCGGGGCAAGGCCGCATCGACGTGTTCTTCCTCTCGGGCGGCCAGATCGACGGCGCGGGCAACATCAACCTGGTCTCGATCGGCGACTACGAGCACCCCAAGGTGCGCTTCCCCGGCTCGTTCGGCTCGGCCTATCTCTACTATGTGGTTCCCAAAGTCATCCTATTCCGCACGGAGCATTCGCGGCGCACGCTGGTGCCGACAGTGGACTTCATCAGCGCGCCGGGCAGCAACGCGCCGAATGTCCATCGCACCGGCGGACCGATCGCGCTGGTGACCAACCGCTGCCTGTTCTCGTTCACCAATGGCCGCTTCCGGCTCGACAGTGTGCATCCAGGGCACACGGTCGACGAGGTGGTCGCACACACCGGCTTCGACTTCGACCGGCCGGAGCATGTGCCGGAGACGCCGGCGCCGTCCCCGGAAACTTTGAAGCTGATGCGCGAGGTCGTGGCGCCGCAACTGGCCGAGGTGTATCCGCAATTCGCGGCGCAGGTGTTCGGCGTCGGCGCAGCCGCTTTCGCGAAGTGAAATGCAGAACGCGCCCGCGATGCGGTGCAGCGTGACGGTCCCGGGTCTGCAGCGCAGCGTGTCGCTTCGCTCACGCTGCGCAGCGTCCGGGACACGCTAAACTACTTTGCCGGCAAGCCATCCTGCGGCTACTCTCCCTGCCAATAATTCAACAAGACGAGGAAACGCTCAGGTGCAAACGGTGGAAGCTGCGGTTGTCGGCGTGGGCTGGATCGGGGGCTTGCGCGCGGAGACGCTGTCGCGCACGGCGCTGGTGGATAAACTGCACCTTTGCGACATCAAGCCGGACCGGCTGGCCGAGGTGAAGGAGAAGTACAACCCCGCGACCACGACGCTCGACTACAACGACATCATCAACAATCCAAAGATCTCGGTCGTCTATGTCTCGACTACGCCGGAGTCGAACCACTATCCGATCGCGCGCGACTGCCTGAAGTCCGGCAAGAACGTCATGCTGGAGAAGCCGATCGCGCTGGAACTGTGGGAGGCGGACGAACTCATCCACCTCGCCAAGCGCAACAACCTGAAATTCACCATCGGCTATTCGCAGCGTTTCAATCCGAAGATTGCCTTCGCCAAGAAGAAGATCACCGACGGCACGCTGGGCAATGTCGTCTCGGTGCTGGTCAGCCGCCACCTCTCGCGCGACCTCGGCAAGAAGATCGCCGGCCGCGTGCGGCTCTCGCCCGTGGTGATGGAATCGACGCACGACCTCGATTTCGTGTTCTGGCTTTTGGAGCCGGCGAAACCCGTGCGCGTCTATAGCCAGGGCGCCTATGGCTACATGAAGCCGGTGAACGGCTCGCACGATGTGATGTTCACCACCGTCACCATGGATAACGGCGTGGTGGTGATGATCGGCGGCGGCTGGAATTTCCCGCCGAGCTATCCGAACTACTGCTCGACCTGGATCGAGATCACCGGCACCGATGGCGCGCTGGTGCTCGACGACACGCAACGCGACAACTGGCTCAATACCGAAAAGCGCGGCCAGGAATTCCCGATGTCCACGATGCCGGGGGAACAAGTGGATCACGTATTTGCCGGCGGCATCGGGCCGGAGACGATCCATTTCCTCGAGGCCTGTATCCGCGACAGCGCAGTGATGGTGACACCGGAAAGCGCGCGCCGCGTGATGGAGACCTACAGCGCCGCGGACCTGTCGGCCGACCGCAACGAGCCGGTGGACCTGCCGCTCTCGAACGAAACGATCTCAGGCATTGCCGAACTCAAGAAGAAAAATCGCGCGGGGTTGAACGTTTAATCTGTCATTCCGGGGCGCAAGCGCAGCGAGCGAACCCGGAATCCAGAAACGAACTCCGAGCAAGCACCTGGATTCCGGGTTCGGCGCTTCGCGCCGCCCCGGAGTGACAAGAGGGAACACATGAAACAAAACGCTAAGGGCGTCGGCCTCGCCATCATCGGCGGCGGGCGGGTCGGGCTGTTCCGCGGCGAAGTCGCCGCGCGCCATCCGGCGGTGGAATGGATCGGGCTCGCCGAGAAGAACCCGAACCGCGCCGGCGAAGTGGGGCCGAGGATCAATGCCGACTTCGTCACGCAGAGCCATGTCGAACTGTTGAAGCGCCCGGAAGTCACCTGCGCCATCATCGCCACGGACGAGCATCTGCATGTCGATCCGATCATGGTGGCGATCGAGCGCGGCATTCCGATGCTGATCGAGAAGCCGCTGGCCACAAGGCTCGATGAATCCGCGCGCGTGCTGAAGCTGATCAAGGACGCCAAGATCGACGCAGTCGTCGGCTATACGCAGCGCTTCCGCAGGCGCTGGCTGGCGGCGAAGGAAAAGTGCCGCACAGGTGCATTAGGCGATGTGACCATGGTCACCTCGCGCGCCTTCATGAACCGGCTGGTGGCGATCGACAACTACAAGCGCACGGATGACCCGAGCACGATCTCGCCGATGGTGATCTCCGGCACGCATGCGCTCGACATCTGCATGTGGTGCCTCGACGGCAAGAGGCCGGTCGAGGTCTATGCGCGTTCGATCGACAAGGTGCTGGGGCCTTTGTATAAGGGCATCGACGCCACCGCCGGCATGATCATGTTCGACGACGGCACGGTGTATCACCTCAACATTTCCTGGGCGCTGCCGGTGACCTGGCCGGGCGCCGTCTATTCGCTCGAGGTCGGCATTGTCGGCACCACCGGCGTGCTTACCATCGACGACACGCATCGCGATATCGTGCTGGCCGTGTCGAAGGCGCAGTCGGAGGGCTACAATCCCGACGCCTCGCGGCTGGTGGACTTCATGGGCAGCTATCCGCCCGGCGACATGGCGCTCGGCGAGTTGCGCGGGCCGATGGCGTTGGAAACCGACTCGTGGCTGAACCGCGTCGCGCTCGGGCTGCCGACCGCGGCGGCGACGGTCGAAGAAGCGCATCGCAATCTGATGCTGACCAAGGCTTTGGATCTGTCGGCCAAGCGCAAGCAGGTGGTGAAACTGCCGCTCGATACGGACGACATAAGAGACGTGGCGTAAGGTTTCCGTCGATCGATCGCGGGGGCGCGAACTCAGCGAACGAGGCAATCCCATGACGTTTACAGCGGCCGCCGCAACGTGCGTGCGGAACATCGTGCTCGGATTATCGATCCTGTTCGGCGTCGCCGCGGCGCAAGCCGCCGATGATACCGCGGCTTATCCTACGAGGCCGATCCACGTCATCGTGCCGTTCGCGCCGGGCGGCGCCTCCGATTTCGCAATCCGGATGCTCGAGCCCGGCCTGTCGCAACAGCTCGGCCAGCCCGTCGTGATCGATAACCGGCCCGGCGCTGCCGGCAATATCGCGATGGAACTGGCTGCGCGCGCCGCGCCCGACGGCTACAATTTGTTTCTCGGCAATGTCGGAACGGTCTCGATCAATCCGCATTTCTACCCCGATCTGAAAGTCGTGCCGGAGCGTGATTTTCTGCCGGTGTCGGTGGTCGCCGAGACGCCCGGCATTCTGGTCGCGAGCCCGACCTTTCCGCCCAATTCTTTGAAAGACATGGTCGCCTACGTGAAGGCGCACCCCGGCAAGATCAACTACGCCGCCGCGGGCATCAGCACGCTCAACACGCTGGAGATGGAGCAGTTTCGCCGGGCGGCCGGGCTGGAGATGACGCAGGTCCCCTACAAAGGCGGCGCCGGTCCGGCCATCGTCGATCTCATCGGCGGCACCGTCGATGTCATGTTCGTCACCATCTCCTCGGCTGCCGAGCAGGTGAAGGCTGGGCAGTTGAAGGCTTTCGCGGTCAGCACGCGCGAGCGCATGGCGTTGCTGCCGGACGTGCCGAGCATTCTCGAACTCGGTTATCCGGACAGCGTCAGCTCGTCGTGGCAGGGCCTGTTCGCGCCCACGGGGACGCCGCAGCCCATCATCGCCAAGCTGCATGCCGCCGTCGCGCGCGCGATGGCCGATCCGAAGATCCAGAGCCTGATGACAAAGGCCGGCATGCTGCCGACCTGGAGCAAGTCACCCGAGGATTTCAAAACCTATCTCGCCTCGGAATCGGCGCGATGGGCGCGCGTGGTCGCTGAGGTCGCTCCGAAGACGAAATAGCGGCGTCGAGGTTTATTCGGCCGAGATGCCGGCTTCCTTTGCCAGCCGCACCCATTTGTCCGTCTCGGCGTGGATGAAAGCCGCGAACTGGGCCGGCGGCTGGCCGCCGGCCTCAGCCCCGAGATCGTTCAGCCGCTTGACCATGACGGGATCCTTCAGGATCGCCGCTAACTCCGTATAGAGCCTGTTGCGGATCGGCTCCGGCGTGCCTTTGGGAACGAGGAAGCCGTACCAGGTCGAGACGTCGTAGCCCTTGAGCCCCGACTCGGCGAGCGTCGGTAGATCGGGAAACAGCTTGGACCGCTCGCCTGTGCTCACCGCCAGCGCACGCACGGTGCCCCCCTTCATGAAGGCGGTCGCGGAGCCGCTCGTTTCAATCGCCATCTGGATGTGACCGGCGACGAGATCGGCCATCATCGGCGCGCCGCCGCGATAAGGCACATGCACGATGTCGGTGCCGGAGATCGCGCGGAACATCTCGCCCGACATGTGCTCGGTGCTGCCGACGCCGGCACTGCCGTAGTTCACCTTGCCCGGATTGGCCTTCATATAGGCCAGCAGCTCTCCGACATTCTTGGCCGGCACGGACGGATTGACCACCAGGATGTTCGGCACCGTGGCGACGACGGTGATCGGATCGAAGTCTTTCTCGAAGTTGTAACTGAGCTTCTTGTAGATGCCGGGCGCCATGGTGTGCGCCACCGTCGCCATGAAAATGGTGTAGCCGTCCGGCGCAGCCTTCGCGGCGTTGCTGGCGCCGAGATTGCCGCCGGCGCCGCCGACATTCTCGACGATCACGGTCTGCCCAAGCCGCTGCGACAGCGACTGCGCGATGATACGTCCGACAATGTCGGTGGTGCCGCCGGCTGCGAATGGAACGATGAGGCTCACCGTCCGGGCCGGCCAGTCTTGCGCCTGGGCAAGACCGGCCCCTGTCAGCATCAAGCCGATAACGGCGCCGCGAAGAATGGACGTCAATCTCATCATCGTTTCTCCCCGCATGTCTTATTGATTTATTGTTTTGTTGCGTCCCGCACTGACGTTATCAGTGTGGTTCACCGACGTCACAAGCAACCGCGATCTAGCGGTCCAGGAGTGGCCTGATCCCCAACTCCGTTGCCAGTTTGTCAAGCTGCACCACCAATTCCGGCGGCAGCGCGAGTCCATTGCGCAGACGATCGGCGCGGCGCTGCGCGCGCTGGTCGCCGGGCAGGCGCACAGGATCGCCGCCAGGCAACGGCTTGGAGTTGCGCAGCTCGCGCGAATGGCGGTCGACTTCCGCCTTGAATTGCGCGAGCGGCTGGAAGCGGCTCGGGTCGAGCGCGACGATGAATTGCCCGGTGTTGGTCTTCCGCTCGGGCTCGGCATTGAAGTCGACGCAGTCGCGGCCGAACAGCGCGCCGTTAAGCGTGCCGGCAAGCAGGCCGAGCGTCAGCGCCAGTCCCGCGCCCTTGTAGCCGCCCATCGGCAGCAACAGCGCTTCCATGCTCTTGTGCGGATCGGTGATGGCTTCGCCGGTTTTCGGATTGACCATCCAGTCGCCGTGCAACGGTTTGTTCTGCAGGCGATGATTCTTGATGGTGCCGTAGGACACGACGGACGTGGCAATGTCGAGCACCACCGGCGGTTCTTCGCCAGCGGGGATCGCAATGGCCAGAGGATTGGTGCCAAGCAGCGGCTCGGCGCCCCCCGCGAGCGGCATATGGTTGGCGTTGGCCACCGCCGAATAGAGGCCGATCATGTCGGCCTTCAGCGGCAGCGCGGCGTAGACGCCGGCGGCGCCGGCATGATTGGAATGCACAGCGCCGACCCAGGCGACGCCGCATTCGCGGGCCATCGCGATGGCCTCCTCGGCTGCGCGCGCCATCACGAGATGGCCCATCGCATTGTCGCCGTCGACCAGCGCGGTCGCCGGCGCGCTGCGCGTGACCTTGATGGTCGCGCGCGGATTGGTCGAGCCGAGCTTGAGCCGCTGCACATATTGCGGCAGGCGGAAGACGCCGTGCGCGTCGGCGCCGATGAGATCGGCTTCGACCATCAGCTCGGCGACCTTGGCGGCATCATCCGGCGGCAAGCCGGCTTTCCCCATCGCGTCGACGATGAGGCTGGTGACGGCAGGAATGGGAATACGAGCGGCTTTGACAGGAGCGTTCATCAGGCCTTCACCTTCAGCAATGTTTCGGCGCGCTTGGTCAGGATCATGTTCTTGTCGGCATCGCTGATCTTCAGTCCGCGCACATGCGCGACGCAATCCATCATGCCCATGTCGTACGGATAATCGCTGCCGAGCATCACGCGATCGGCGCCGACATGCCCGATCATGAATTCCAGCACCGGCGCCGAATGCAGGATCGTGTCGTAGTAGAAGCGCCGGGCGATGTCCTTGGGTTGCGCGGGGACGTTTTTCTTGGGCTCGGGCCGCACCGCCCAGCCGTGCTCCCAGCGCGCCGCCTGATAGGGCGTGAAGCCGCCGCCATGCGCGAGAATAAAGTTCAGCTTCGGATGGCGGTCGAGCACGCCGCCGAACACCAGGCAGGCCGCGGCAATGGTGGTGTCGAGCGGGTTGCCGATGAGATTTTGCAAATAGTAGGGCTTGAGGCGGTCGGCGCCGGCGACATTGTTGGGATGGATGAACATGAAGGCGCCGAGCTCTTCCGCCGTGGCCCAGAGCGGTTCGAAGCTCGGATCGTCGAGGTTCTTGCCGAGAATGTTGGAGGCGAACATGGCGCCGCGCAGGCCGAGCCTGGTCATGGCGCGCCTGAGCTCGTCGGCCGCCTTGTCCGGCGCCTGCATTGGCAGCGTCGCGATGCCCATGAAGCGCGTCGGGTGCTCCGCGATGTGCTTGGCCATCTGGTCGTTCTGGATGGCGGACGTGACGACGCCCAGTGCCGGGTCGAGACCGTAGAGGTAGGTCTGCGGCGTCGCCGACAGCACGTGTACGTCGACGGCCGCCGCATCCATGTCCTTGAGGCGCCGCGCGATGTCGAAGCCGCCAGTCGGGAACGGCCGGTAGACGACACCGCCGACGTCGAGCGCCGCGTTCTCGGCGTCGTACGGCGTGATCGTCACCTGCGACTTCGGCGCCGCCTTGGTCAGAAGAGCGGCTGTTTCCTCGGTGAGGATGTGGGTGTGAGTGTCGATGGTTCGTCCTGAACTCATTTCATCCCCTGAAAATCAATTCTTGTTGCGGTCGCCCGAGGGGCTTTGGTGCCGCAGCCGCTGATGCAGCGCAAGAGCCTGTGCAAGCGCAAATTTCTTGCGCCTGGACCAGGTTTGAAATCCGATTTCCAGACTTGGTCCTCCTGAGCTAGTTTCCCGCTATAACCAAGTCCCGCCCATCTCTCCGGAACCAGCATGACATCGACCGCCTCTGCCGCCAGCCACAATCACCCGCGCGTGGAGGACGACGCCCTCGTCCGCGGCTCCGGCCGCTTCGTCGACGACCCGCGCCTGCCGAACCAGGCCTATGCCGTGTTCGTGCGCTCGCCGCATGCACATGCACGCGTGCTGTCGGTGAACAGCGACGAGGCACGCAAAGGGAAAAAGGTGCTCGCCGTCCTCACGGCCGAGGACATGAAGGCAGCCGGCGTCGGCAGCCTGTCGCGGCACCCGCCGGTGCCGGGCCGTGGCGGCGCCAAGATGGCGATGCCGTTCCGGCCCTCGCTCGCCGGCGACAAGGTGATGCATGTCGGCGACCCGGTTGCCATGGTGGTGGCGGAGACCGCCGCCGCCGCGCAGGACGCGGCCGATCTCGTCATCGTCGACTATGACGAATTGACGCCTGTGGTCGACCTCGAGACCGCGATGAAAGGCGACACGCAGCTCTACGAAGAAGCGCCGGGCAATCTCATTGTGGACTGGCCGGGTACGGTGCCGAGCGAAGAGAACGAACGCGCAGTGGCGAAGATCATCGCCGAAGCGCCGCATGTGGCTCGCGTCCGCGTCACCAATCAGCGCATGATCGTGGCCTCGATGGAGACGCGCGGCGGCACCGGCGTCTACGACAAGGCGACCGACAGCTACACGCTGCATGCCTGCTCGCAGAGTGCGGATTCGCTGCGCGCGCAGGGCGCCCCCATTATGGGCGTCACTAACGACAAATTGCGCGTGACGACCGAGGACGTTGGCGGCGCCTTCGGCATGAAGACGCCGTTTTATCCGGAATACGCGGCGCTGCTCGTCGGCGCGCGCAAGGTCGGTCGGCCGGTGCACTGGATGTCGTCGCGCTCGGAGGCCTTCCTCACCGACACTCAGGCGCGCGATACGATCACCGAGGCGGAACTGGCACTGGACGAAAAGGGCAAGTTCCTGGCGCTGCGCATGCGGCATCTGTGCAATCAGGGCGCCTATGTCAGCAATGCCGGCATCGGGATCAACACCAACAATTTCGCGCGCTGCGTGCCTGGCATGTATCGCATCGAGAAGGTGGACCTGTCCGTCGCCTGCTATTTCGCCAACAAGACGCCGATCGGGCCGTATCGCGGCGCCGGACGGCCGGAGGCGAACTATGCGCTCGAGCGCGTGGTGGAGGAAGCCGCGCGCATCACCGGCATCGACAAGGTGCGGCTGCGCAAGAAGAACCTCATTCCGCAATCGGCGATGCCGCACAAGACCGCCATTGGCAATGTTTACGACAGCGGTGACTTCCCCGGCATCGTCGACAAAGCGCTGGCGCTTTCCGACTACGATAACTTCAGCAAACGCAAGCGCGAAGCCGCCAAGCGCAAGAAGCTGCGCGGGATCGGCCTCTCCTGCATGCTGGAACACGCCGGCTCGCTGCCGCTGGAAGAGGCCTCGGTCGCCTTCCCCGACAGCGGCAAACTCATCCTCGGCTGCAACGTGCAATCGACCGGCCAGAGCCATGCGACCGTGTTCGGCCGGCTGTTGGCAAAGAAACTCGGCGTCGACGCGGCGCAGATCGAGCACCGGCACGGCGACACGGCGCTGGGCCTCACCGGCTTTGCGTCGGTCGGCTCACGCTCCGCGATGTGCGCCGGAAACGCCATCATGCATGTGGCCGATGTGATGCTGGCCAAGGGCAAAAAGGTCGCGTCAGCGCTGCTGGAAGCCTCGGAGAGCGACATCCAGTATCAAGACGGCAATTTCACCGTGATCGGCACCGACCGCAAGATATCGCTGTTCGATACGGCGCGGCGGGCAAAGGAGGTCGGCGGGCGCGGCGACATCCCGGCGAGCCTCGACACCAAGGACAAAGCGGAGACGCCCCTCACTTTCCCGAACGGCTGTCACATTGCCGAAGTGGAGATCGATCCCGAGAGCGGCGAGATGGAGATCGTGACCTACACCGCTGTCGACGACTGCGGCACGCCACTCGACATGATGATCGTCGAGGGCCAGGTGCAGGGCTCGATCGCGCAAGGCGTGGGCCAGGCGCTCATCGAGAACGCGGTCTATGACGCCGGCAGCGGGCAGCTCGTCTCCGGCTCGTTCATGGACTATGGCATGCCGCGCGCGCACATCATGCCGTTGGAGCTGCGCGAGCTCAACTACGCGGTACCGGCGACCAGCAATCCGCTCGGCGTGAAGGGCACTGGCGAAGCCGGCACCACGGCGGCGATTGCCGCGGTGATGAACGCGATCTCGGATGCGATCCCGAACGGCGCCGCCGATCACATGGAAATGCCGGCGACACCGACGAAGATTTGGGAAGCGTGTCAAAAGGCACTGGCGGGGAAGTAATATAAGCAGCCGCGTACAGTATTTGTCCCGTCATCCTGAGGTGCGAGCGTGCGCAGCACGCGAGCTTCGAAGGATGAACGGCCGAGGCGGTGGCACACATATCAAAACGGGCCCGCCATCGCCCTTCGAGGCTCGCTTCGCTCGCATTTCAGGGTGACGGCTCATAAATGCGATGCACGAAAACAAAAATGGCCGGGAAGCCCCGGCCATTTGCATTTCCGTTTAGCGGGCGCGTCACGCCTGCGAGATGAACTTCGTGTTCATATACGCATGCAGGCCTTCGATGCCGCCTTCGGAGCCGTAGCCGGATTCCTTGACGCCGCCGAAAGGCGTCTCCGGCGTCGAGATCGCGACGCTGTTGACGCCGACCATGCCCGACTGGATCGCGTCGCCGATGGCGGTCGCGGTCGCGCCCGACGAGGTGAACGCGTAAGCCGCCAAGCCGAACTCGAGCGAGTTCGCGCGCTCGACCACTTCATCGAAGGTCTTGAACGGCACGATCGGCGCCACCGGGCCGAACGGCTCCTCCGTCATGATCTTCGAATCGTCCGGCACGTCGGTGATCACCGTCGGCTGGAAGAAATAGCCCTGGTTGCCGTGGCGCGAGCCGCCGGCGACGATCTTGCCGCCGCGCTCCCTGGCGTCGGTGACGAAGGATTCCATCGCGTCGAGCCGGCGCGGATTGGCGAGCGGACCCATGGTGGTGCCCTTCTCCAGGCCGTCGCCGAGTTTGATGCCCTTGGCGTATTCGGTGAAGCGCGCGACGAACTTGCTGTAGCTCGCCTCCTGCACATAGAAGCGCGTCGGCGAGATGCAGACCTGCCCGGCATTGCGATACTTGAACGCGGCGATGGTATCGGCCGCCTTTTCCGGATCGGCGTCGGCGAACACGACAACCGGCGAATGGCCGCCGAGCTCCATCGTGGCCTTCTTCATGCTCTTGCCGGCGAGCGCCGCGAGATGCTTGCCGACCGGAATCGAGCCGGTGAAGGAGATTTTCTTCACCACCTCAGCGGGGATCAGATGCTCGGACACCTCCGACGGCACGCCGAACACCAGATTGAGCACACCGGCCGGCAGACCGGCGTCGGCGAAGCACTTCACCAGTTCGACGCAGCCGCCCGGCGTCTCTTCCGAGGCCTTGATGATGATCGAGCAGCCGGCGGCGAGCGCACCGGCGATTTTTCGCACGGGCGTCAGCGTCGGGAAATTCCACGGCGTGAAGGCGGCGACGACGCCCACCGGCTCCTGCGTGACGATTTGGCGCACGCCCTTCTGCCGGCCCGGGACGATGCGGCCATAGGCGCGGCGGCCTTCCTCGGCGTACCAGTCGATGATGTCGGCGGAGGTCAGCACTTCCACGCGCGATTCGGCGAAGACCTTGCCCTGCTCCTGCGTCTGCACTGTCGCGACGTGCTCGGCGCGTTCGCGCAGCAGGTCGGCGGCCTTGCGCATGATCTTCGAGCGGTCATAGGCGCTCAACACCTTCCAGGTGGCGAAGCCCTTCTCGGCCGCGGCGAGCGCGGCGTCCAGATCGGCTTTGCTGGCGTGCGGCAGCTTGGCCAGCACTTTGCCCGTGGCAGGATTGACGACGTCTTCGCCCTTGCGGCCGGCGCCGTTGAGCCATTTTCCATCAATAAAAAGCGCGAGCTCGGTGTACATGCGGACCTCTTCGTTCCCGGACAATTGTTGCCGCTGGATTAGCACTTTCGCGCGCAACCGGCCAGCATCGGGCACGGCATCGTGTCCTAAGACCCGAGGTACGCCCCGCCATTGGCGTGGATGCTCTGGCCGGTGATGTAGCGCGCGGCCGGGCTGCAGAGAAAACGCACCACGGCGGCGACATCATCCGCCTTGCCGCGCTCGCCGGAGATCGTGCGGTTCGTGGCGTGATGCTGTGGGGCGGGAGCGTCCTTCGGACGCGGCCTGTCGATGAGCCCGGGCACGACGCAATTGACAGTGATGTGCGCGTCGGAAAGATCGTGCGCCAGCGCGCGGGTGAAGCCGACAATGCCCGCCTTTGCGGTGACGACGTGGGCGCGGTCCTTGGAGCCGGTGTGCGCGCTCATGCCCCCAATGTTGACGATGGTGCCGGCGCCGCTTTGCTTGAGCGCCGGCAGGCAGGCCTTCACGCAATGGAACGGCGCATCGAGACACACCTCCATCACCGCGCGCCAGTCGGCGTATGATATTGTTTCGAACGGATGCTCGGCGCGCAGGCCGACGTTGTTGACGAGGATGTCGATGCGGCCGAAGCGCGCCAGCGCCGCCTGCGCCATGGCCTCGACCGCCTGCGGATCGACGACATCGGCGACATGCGCAAGCGCCTGCCCGCCGCCCGCCTCGATCTCGCTTACGACCTTGTCGGCCTCCGCCTTGTTGGAGCGGACATTGACCACCACGGCGGCGCCGTCCTCCGCCAGCTGAAGTGCGATGGCTCGGCCGATATTGCGCCCCGCGCCGGTGACGATGGCCACGCGGCCCGACAGTTGTTCACTCATGTCGCTCTCCACTTCGTCATGGCCGGGCTTGTCCCGACCATCCACGTTTTGCTGTGTTGACTGAAAGAAGACGTGGATGCCCGGCACAAGGCCGGGCATGACGGACCAACTCAGCCCCGTAATGCGGCAAGATCGATCTTCCCCGCATACAGCCCCGCCAGCAGCTCAAGCACCGCGGCGCTGCGTTGCGCGTCCCAGCCGCCATGGCGGGCGTTGAGCGCGAACTTCTCCTCGAGGTCGGCGCGCGTGAGCGGCTCGTGCGCCCCCCCGCGGAAGTGGGGCTGGCGCTCCTCGATCACAGTGCCGTCGTTGAGGACGGCGCGGATGTGGCCGGTGAAATTGTTCGGATAGGGATTGTCCGGATCGATAACGTAACGGACCTTCGCCGCCAGCGCGAGCACGTCGCCATCGTGCACGGCCTTCTCGGTGAAGGCGTCGAGCCCGACGCCGCCATGCACGAAGCCGGTGGCGAGCAGGAAGGGCGTCGCAAACTTCGCCGCATAGCCATTCGGCGGCCGCTGCTTGGCGGCGAGCGGCTCCCACAAGCGATGCACGGTGCCTTCGCCAACTTCGCAAACGAGTTCCTTCACATCCGCCGGCTTGACGCCGCGCGCCGCGAGCCGCTTGGCACAATCGATGTAGGGATGCGCCATGGTCCCGCAGGGATAGGGTTTGAAGGCGAGCGTCTCGATCACCCAGGCATCGCCGAAACCGTCCAGCTGGCCGTAGTCGCCTTTGGTGGTGTGCGCGAAGCCGTGAAACAGCCCATGCACACCTTCGAACACCGTGCGCGGCCCGAGGAACCCGGCACGCGCCAGCAGCGCGGCGCGGATGCCCGATTGCGCCGCCCAGCCGGGATGCATGCGCTTGGTCCAGGTGCCTTCGGCGAGATATTCGATGATCCCCGACGCCATGCTGCCGGCGATGCCGAGTGCGTCGGCGATCTGCTTTGCGTTCAAGCCGAGCGCCGCGCCGACGCCGGCTGCCGCGCCCATAACCCCGAAGATCGCCGTCGGATGGAAGCCGGCCTTGTGCACCGCCTTGGGCACCACCGTGCTCAACCGGCACATGATCTCACTGCCGACGGCAATGCCGAGCAAGGCCGCCGCGCCGTCCGGTCTGTGGCGCTCGCAGGCGGCGAGCACCGCCGGCACGATGACCGCGCCGGCATGGACCGGCCCACCCTCGAAGGTGTCGTCAAAATCCTCGCCGTGCGCCGCAGTGCCGTTGACGAGGGCGGCGCCGGCACTGCTCAAGCCGCGCGCGTGGCCGATGGCGGTGCAGGATCCGTCGTCATCGAGCGCGGCCAGCACGCTCTGCACGTAGTCCTCGTTGCGCGCGGTGACGCAGAGACCGACCACATCGATCAGCAGATCCTCGCACTTGGCGCGCACGGCGGGCGGAAGTGTATCCGCGCGCAGCGTGACAATGCGGTCAGCCAATTGCTCAGCGAGGGAAGCCTGGGGAAGCATTACGTCCATTTTCAAGTCCTGAACCTTACCGTGCCGAAACCGGGAATGCGATTGACCGCGATCACGACGGCAAACGTGATCAGCAACATGCCGATGCCGATCACCGAGATAGCGCCGAGATCGCCGCTCTCGTTGAGATCGTAGATCAGCACCGAGATCACCTTCGTCTCTGAGGTGAACAAGATGATCGCCGCCGACAATTCGCGCATGACGCCGACGAAGATGAAGCACCAGGTGGCGATGACGCCGGTGCGCAAGAGCGGCGCGGTGATCTGCCAGAGTGAGCGCAGGCGCGTAGCCCCCAAGATGCGGCTCGCGTCCTCCAACTCGGGATGGATGGTGCGGAACGCCGCCTGGAGCTGCTGATAGGCCGACGGCAGCGCGATGGTGACGAAGGCGATGAGCAGGATCCACAGCGTGCCATAGAGCACGAAGGGCGGCCGCGTGTAGCTCAGGAACAGGCCGACGCCGAGCACGATGCCGGGGATGGCGATCGGCGCGGTGGCCAGGAAGCCGAGCGCGCGCCAGCCGGTGACCGCCTGGCGCGCGGTGATGTAGGCGATGACGACGGCGATGATGGTGCCGATGGTGGCGGTGGCGGTGCCGAGGATGACGGTGTTCTTGAGCGCCAGCGAGGCGGCCGAGAGCTCGAACAGCACGAAATTCACGTTATGCAGCGTGGCGTTCTGCCAGGTGAGGAACGTCGTCGCCACCGGCGAGAAGGCGGCGTTGAACAGCGCCGCATAGGGCAGGAACACCGGCAACGTCAGCACCAGCAGGCACAGGCCGAAGGCTGGCCAGCGCCAGCCGTGCAGCGGGATCAGCCGCGGCGCGCCGTATTTGCCGCCAACTACCGAATAGCCGCGGCGGCCGAGGATCATGTGCTCGGCGCGCAGCAGGATCACGGTGAGGACCAGGAGCGGCAGCGCCGCCGCCGCGGCGAGCTCCGGCTTGGGCGGAAACTGGAACAGGCTCCAGATCTTGGTGGTCATCGTATGGAAGCCGGCGGGCAGCGCCAGGATCGCCGGCGAGCCGAACAGCGTCATCGCCTGCAGGAAGGCGACGAGCGCGCCGGCGAGCAGCGCCGGCAGCACCAGCGGAATGGTGACGCGCCGCGCGGTGTACCAGCGCCCGCCGCCGAGGATGGAGGACGCGTCTTCGAGCTCACCCGGCGTGCGGTCGAGCGAATTGGCGACCAGCACGAACACATAAGGGAACGTATAGCAGGAGATGACGAAAATGATGCCGGTGAGCGTGTAGATGTTGAACAGGTGCTCGTCCTGCTCGGCGCCGGTCACCATGCGGAAGATCTGGTTGAGCAGCCCGCTATTGGGCGCCGCGAGCAATTCCCAGGCAATGGCGCCGAGGAACGGCGGCGTAACGAAGGATGCCGTGACCAGCGCGCGGACGATGCCGCCGAAAGGCAGGTCGGTGCGCGCGACCAGCCAGCCCATCGGCGCCGACACTGCGCAGCAGATGACGGCCGACGTCGTCGCGATGATGAAGGTGGTGGCGAGCGGATCGTAGAACGAGGACTCGCTGAACAGCCGGTAGAAGTTCAGCAGCGTGAAAGCGCCCTTCGCATCGCTGAACGAATAAATCAGCAGCCAGGACAGCGGCAGCACGATGAGAACGCAGAGGATCGCAGCGAAGAGATAGAGCACCGGTTTCGACAGATCGATGCCGAAGCCGCGACGCTGCGCCGTGCGTGCTGGAAGGGCGAAAGTCATGGGTTAGCTCCACCCTCCCCCCGCGAAGCGGCGGGGAGGGGAAAGGAGAGGCCGGTCGTGCGGGCGGGAACGGCGATGGTCATGGACGTCGTTTCATGTATGCGGAGCGGCCACTTGCTCCGTCATGCCCGGCCTTGTGCCGGGCATCCACGTCTTGGTTTCTTGCCGGAAGTAAGACGTGGATGGCCGGGACAAGCCCGGCCGTGACGGTGTCGAGACTCACACCTTAAAAATCTTGACGTAACGGGCCTTGATCTCGTCGCCTTTCGCCTCGACGGCGGCGGCATCATCCTTCATCGTCTTGATGTCCTTGAACGGCGTGCGGCCGGCCTTTTCCTTGGTCTGCGGATGCATCGAGCGCAGGCCACCGATGTCGATGATGAGCTGCTGGCACTCCGGCGTGAAGCTGTAGGCGGTGAACAGCTTGGCGGCATTCGGATTGGGCGCCGCCTTGAACATGCCGGTCGGCCCGACAATGAGCGGCGAACCCTCGGTGGCGTAAACCGGCTCGACCGGCCCCGAATCCTTCTCCTTGATCTGGAAGATATTGTATTCGTTGCCGTCGGCCTGCACGGCGCGCTCGCCCAGCGCCAGCCGCTTCGGCGGATCGGCCGAGGACTGCACCTGCATGATGTTCTGCTTGGCGAGCTTCTCGAAGAACTCCCAGCCGAGATCGCGCTGCATCTGATAGGTCGCGGTCATGATGGTGCCGCTGTAGCCCGGATGCGCCTTGACGATCTTGTTCTTCCATTTCGGATCGAGCAGATCGGCGAAACTCTTGGGCGCGTCTTCCTTCTTCACCAGATTCGTATTGTAGGCGATGATCGAGAGCCAGACGCGGAAGCTCGCGAAATTTCCGTCCGGGTCTTTGTGTTCCGCCGGATAGAATTTGGCGACATCCTCCGGCACGAATGGCTCGAGGAGGCCGGCCTTCTTCCAAACGATGAGATGCGCGGCGTCGGAGGAGTTGGCGACGTCCACCGCATGGATGTTAGAGGCGTATTCCTGCCCGATGCGCTGGAACACGCGCTCTGCGCCGGTGCGCTCGACGCGCACGGCGATGCCCGGATACTTCGCCTCGAATGATTTGCCGACCTTTTCCGCGAGCGGCAGGTCGACCGAGGTGTACCAGACGACCTTGCCTTCCTTCTTGGCCGCATCGATCAGTTGCGGCGTGATCTCGGTCGGCGGCGGCGCCGCGGAGAGCACCTGCGTCGAAAACGCGCTGCCGGCGGCAAGTGCGCTCGATCCGATCAGCAGGTCGCGGCGTGAGAGCTTGAAATCCTTCATCGGCATATCCTCCATGTCCCTGATTTATTTTGTTGTGCTTTAGGTCTTTCGCCCCCGCGATTCCCCTCGCCTCTTGTTGTTATCCGCTCCTTACCCGCTCAATGCGCGGCAGCATTCGGCCGGCAAATGCAGCCAGACGGGGCTGCCTTGCGGAATGTTCTCGCCGGCCGCAGTGAGCACGCGGAGTTGCGTGCCGTCCTTGGCCTCGACCATGTAGTCGCGGTTGCCGCCGAGGAAGACCTGCCGCACCACGGTCGCCGGCACGACATTGTCGGCCTGCGCCGGCGCTTTGGCCGAAAGCGCAATGTCATGCGGGCGGATCGACACCGGCGTCTGCGTGCCGGCCGTCACCGCCTCGCCGACGCAACGCAACGGCACGCCGGCGAAATCGACGCGCGCGGCATCGAGGCCCTTGCCTTTGATGACGTTGCTGGAGCCGATAAAGCGCGCGACGAACTCGGAGCGCGGGCGGTCGTAGATGTCTTCCGGCGAACCGGCCTGCTCGATCTTGCCGCCGTTCATCACTGCGATCAGGTCGGCCGTGGTCATGGCCTCGGACTGATCGTGGGTGACGTAGACGGTCGTGTAGCGATAAGCGTCGTGCAGACGCCGCACCTCGAAGCGCATCTCCTCGCGCAAGTTGGCGTCGAGGTTGGACAGCGGCTCGTCGAGCAGCAACGTCTCCGGCTCGACGATCAGCGCGCGCGCCAAGGCCACGCGCTGTTGCTGGCCGCCGGAGAGTTCGCCCGGATAGCGCTCGGCCAAAGCCGCGAGCTTGGTGGTGGCGAGGATCGCCTCGAGCTTCTTGGCGATGGTGGCGCGGTCGATCCTGCGCAGCTTGAGGCCGTAGACGATGTTCTCGGCCACCGTCATGTGCGGCCACAGGGCATAGCTCTGGAAGATCATCGACATGTTGCGCCGCTCGGGCGGCAGCGTCAGCGCCGGCGAGGAAATCACCTTGTCGCCGACGCGGATCTCGCCCTCGCTCGGCTCGACGAAGCCGGCGATCAGCCGCAGCGTCGTGGTCTTGCCGCAGCCCGAGGGGCCCAAAAGGCAGACCAGATTGCCGTGCGCAATGGTGAGCGACACATTGTCGACCACCGCATTCAACCCATAACGCTTCGTCAGGCCCCGCAATTCGACTTCGGCCACGCTTCTCCCTCCCTTTTTTCCTCCACCTCTCCCCGTTTACGGGGGGAGGTCGCCCGCCGAGGCCCGAAGGGCTGCGGCGGGCGGGTGAGGGGGCATTCCCGCAATTCTGTGTGCTTGTCTTAAGTGCCCCTCACCCCGACCCTCTCCGCGCAAGAGCGGGGAGAGGGAGAATCTTGCCTACGACCCCGTGAATTGCGGCTTGCGCTTCTCCATGAACGCCGTGCGGCCCTCGATATAATCCTTGCTGGCGAAGCATTCCGCCACCATGTCGGCGCACTTTTTCAGGTCGCGCTTGGATTCATCGGTCAGCACCTGGCCGACGATGTATTTGACCGCGTCCACCGTGAGCGGGGCATTGCCGCTGATGGTCTCGGCATAGTCCGTCACGTACGTCTCGAGCTCGGCGGCCGGCACAACGCGGTTCACGAGGCCCATGTCCTTCGCCTCGGCGGCGGTGAACTGGCGCGCGGTGTAGAAGATCTCCTTGGCGAAGGACGGGCCGACCACGTCGACCAGCTTCTTGATGCCCTTGAAGCCGTAGCCGAGGCCGAGCTTGGCGGCTGGCACGCCGAACTTGGAATTGTCCGCGCAGATGCGCATGTCGCAGCAGAGCGCGAGACCGACGCCGCCGCCGATGCAGTAGCCCTGGATCATGGCGATAGTCGGCTTCGGGAATTCGTAGATCGCGGTATTGGCCTTGTCGACCGCCTCGTTGTACCGATCGATCGCTTCTTTGCTCGAGCGCTCGCTCTCGAACTTGGAGATGTCGGCGCCCGACACGAAGGCCTTGCCGCCGGCGCCGCCGAAAACGACGACGCGGACCGCCTTGTCGTTGGCGAAGTCTTCGAGATAGCCGCTCGCGGCTTCCCACATTTCCAGCGACACGGCGTTGTGCCGCTCGGGATTGTTGAAGATCACGTAGCCGACGCCGCCCTCTTTGCGGGACAGCATTTTGTCGGTCTGGGGCAT
>DATARB010000382.1:0-3459 GCA_036264375.1 Pseudolabrys sp. | reverse complement strand
AGCCCAGGCCTCTCTCGGGTGAGCGCTGGAACCCGAGGAGTGATCGCGTGGATCCGCGTTCCGAGCTGTCGCTGCTGCCGCCGCAGTGGCAAAGCGAATTGTCGCAGGCGCGGATCGAGCCGGTCGAGAGCGGAATGGGCGGCGCCAGCCTGTTTCGGATCGCGCGTGACGGAGCGGCTCCGCGCTATCTGAAGATCGCGCAGAACGGCGTAGCGCCGGCTCTGCGGCAGGAGATCGAACGCACGAGATGGCTCGCGCAGCGTGGCCAGCGGGTGCCTGCGATCCTGTGCACAGATGACGGACTTGGACATGCCGCGATGCTGATGGAGGCGGTGTCCGGTGTGCCGGCCGATGTAAGCCCGCTGCCGCCACTCCGGCTGGCCGAGGCGCTCGCGCGCGGACTTGCCGCCTTGCATGCGCTTCCTGCGGCGCAATGCCCGTTCGATGAATCGCTCGCGGTGCGTTTCGCCCGGGCGGCTGCCGCGATCGCGGCCGGGGAGGTGGAGGCCGGAGCCTTCGCGCCGCGCAATCGCGGCATTGCGCCGGAGGCTTTGCTGGCGCGGCTGATTGCCGGCCCGCCGCCGGAAGACGTCGTCGTCGTGCACGGCGACGCGACGCTGAGCAACGTTATCGTGGACGGCGTGGGCGCCATTGGCTTTGTCGATTGCGGCAATGCCGGCCGCGGCGATGGTTACCTCGATCTTGGTGTGCTCGCGGCGGATATCGAAGATCATTTCGGCAACGAAGCAGCCACCCATTTCGCACGGGCCTATGGCGGGCAGGTGTGGGACGAGGCCAAGGCGCGGTTCTATTCCGATTTGTACGAATTGTTCTGACGGCGGGACGCGCTACACCTGCTCGGCATCCAGATAGGCCAGCCGCGCGCCGCAATAGGCGCAGACAATCCCAAGCGCCAGGGTGCTCAGGCCCGCGATCACGTCGACCGTGCCGCCCAGGTTGCCGGTCCTGGTCATGACGCCGCCGACCGTCGCGACGCCGAAAACCACCGCAATGAGGAAGCGCTGCGCCAGCCGGTAGATGAGTTCGCGCTCGCGGGCCGCTGCAATCAGGTAGGCGCCGGTCGCCCAGCCGCCGATGAAGCCGGCGGCGGCGATGGCCCACCAGGCCACCGCCGAGACGAGCTGCTGCGTGACTCCGGCGGTTCCACGCAGCACCTGGTCGAGGCCAATGCCCAGGACTGTCAGGAGAATATGCACCGCCAGCGCCGCGAAGACGCCGCACGCGATGGCCCCGGCATAATGCAGTCGGCGGAGAGCGTCTGTTTCCATGGAAAGTCCGGCAAGTGAGTGGCGGCCGGTTACCGCCTGGCCGCACCATACCCGAATGCCGTTCCGGCGCGAAACTGCCGAATTCAGCGCGAATGGGCCTGCAACAGATCGCGAAATTCGCGCTCCAGGGCCTCGAGTGCGGCGCGCCGGGCCTCTGTCATCGCCGTCGCGGGCGGCGGATCAGGCGCGTGGATGGTCCGGTCCTCGGCTTGCGAGGATTGACGCTCACTTTGCTCAATGCGCATCGTCACTCCCCCCTGAGTTGCGTCGCGTCGCCATCGCTACCTGAGTCGGGGCCGGTGGATAAGGCGCACAAAACGATTGACCGGCCTTGTTGCATTTCGGCGACAGCCAGACGCCCTGGACGGGCGCCGCGGACACCGCTACCCAAGGCCCGCTTCGAGGGCGGCACACGTGATCGCCGATGAAATAATGCGTGCAGAAATCTTGCCCACTTCTTCGCCGCCCAAGGCCCGCACGGACACGCGCGTTACGCTGCTCTTCGCGCTCGGCCTGATCATTCTCTACATCGCCATCATGGCCGCCAAGTTCGCGCTCTGGCGTGCCAACGTGCTGATGAACGACTGGGCCTTCTACAACAACTCGTTCTGGAACACCGACTTCCACCATAACTGGCTGTTCAGCCACGACCGCGTCATTCTGTTCGGCTATCCGACCTATCTCAACGAGCACTTCGGCCCGCTGCTGCTCGTCATCGCAGCGCTCTATCACTGGGTGCCCTATCCCGAGGCCATGCTGCTCCTGCTGCACGGCGCTTCGCCGGTGCTGGCCGCGATCTTCATCTATGCGACGGCCGTGCGTCTCATTGGCGACCGCGCGCTCGCCGCCACGATTGCGATGACCTATGCGCTCAGCCCGGGCATCCTCTGGCCAACGATCAGCCTGGTTTACGGCTTCCAGCCGGACGGCATGCTGGCGCCGCTTGCAGCCGCGGTCGGCTGGGCACTGGCGACCCGCCGCACCGGCGTCTATTTCACCGCGCTGCTTCTGGCGCTGGCGATCAAAGAGAACGTGCCGGCCTATGGCTTGATTCTCGGCGCGTGCCTGTTCCTGTTCACCGATCGCCGCAAGCAGGCGCTCATCACCATGATTATCTCGCTCGTGGTGTTTTTGATCGCGTCGAAGGGCGTGCCCGCCATCACCGGCGTCGAGAACCGCAATGTCGGCCGCGTGTGGACCTTCATCGGCAATGTCGTCCATCTTCATCCGACTTCCCACTACACCCTGGCGCAGATCGCGGTCGGGCTCGGTTACAGTGTCGTGTTCCTGCCGGCGCTGTACGTGTGGCCCTATCTCGCCATGCTCGGACCTGACCTGCTCATGATCGGGCAGGTGTCCTACGCCAACACCGTGACCTGGCATGTGATGCTGCCGGTGACCGTGCTCGGCAGCGCCGCTGTCTTCGGCACCGCGCGCATCCTCAAGACGGATGCCTGGCCCGCCGCGCTCGACCGGCGCATGCCGCGGCTCAAGCAGGTGCGGCTCTATTGGACCGCGATGTTGATCGTCAGCCTGGTCGCCGGCCCGGCGACGATATGGCTCGCTTATAACCGTTACATCGCCCTGCGCAGCCCGGTGGATCTGGCGGCGGTCGCCCAAGCGGTGGCGCTCGTTCCGTCTGGCGCGGGTGTCATCGTCACCAGCGATCTCGAACAATACTTCGTGCGCCACCGCGTGATCACGTCGCGGCCCGACGTCGTTGAGCAAGCCGCCCGCGATTTTTCGTATTTCGCCGTCAACCGCCGCTCGTTGACCCCAGGCCGGGTCAACGGCCCGCTCGCCGGCGTCGCGCAGCAGGATGCCTGCTTCATCGCGGCCGCGGAGCGTTTGGCCGGGCAGGGCGGCACGCAGGTGATGGATGCCGGCGGGATACTCGTCGTGCGATTTGACACGTTGCCGAAACTGAACTGCGAGTAGGACTTAAGGCTTCTTTTTGGCAAAGCCGCCCCGCAGCCCTCTTGCACGGACTGCGAATTTGCGAAATCCGGCACCTCGGCGGACGTCTTTGCGTGGCGCCTGATGGAACCCCCCGCACCGCCGGTCGTTGCAGTGTGGGGCCCGCAGTGCGTCGTCGCTTTGCGACGCGGTCTAAATTCTCCGTGTGGTCATGCCAATCCTGGGCAGAAGGCCCTATATTGAAGTGGCACAC
>DATARB010000393.1:0-3459 GCA_036264375.1 Pseudolabrys sp. | reverse complement strand
CCGCCAATTTTGACGCACGTATTTGTGCCTGCGACCTGGACGAAGCCGGGGCCGAACTCCGCGCACGGTTTCTGTGTCGCCTGCGCGGGCTTTCGTGTCTCCGGCACCGGCTTTTTGGGTTTGGGCTGCTCTTGGGCGGCCGCCCAGCCCGGCAGCAAGGCGAAGGTCAGTGCAAACACGATCGTTTTCATCGCGCGCTCCAGCTAGGACGAGAGTGTAATAGCAGAGGCAGCCCCTTGGAGCACTTTCAATGAGGACGCGGTCCGGGTAAACCGGTAATCGCGCGAGACGACCCCGTAGCTCAGTTGGATAGAGCATCAGCCTTCTAAGCTGAGGGTCGCTGGTTCGAATCCAGCCGGGGTCGCCAACCGCATGCTCAAGGCTCCTGGGCTGTTCCCGCGAGCCCTGCTTAACACCGACCAACTTTATCGGGATGCCCGATGCGGACTTCGGTCCGCGGACGACGCTCGCCTTTGCCTTCAACGCGCCGCGCTTCGCGGGCAATCGCCAATCGGCCACAGCCGACCTGCGATGGCTCGCGGAGCCTGTCATCGGGCCGCGCTTCGCGCGGACGCGTTGGCTCGCTCCTCAGAGTAACGGTTCGAAGCAGTGAGAGCGGCCTATTCCACGCAACCTGCCGCGCGCTAATCCTCAGACCGGATCGGCGCGCGGCTGAATTCATTGTTGTGCTCGACCAGGCGCAACAGCAACTGCATAAAAGTCTGACGTTCTTCCGCACTGAGAACATTCAGCAGCCGGCGCTGCGCACGCTTGGCCTTCGGCTCGAACGATGCCGTTACTTTGCGCCCTTCCGCGGTGATCGAAATCGAACGCTTGCGGCGATCGACTTTGCTGATGGTCTGCTTCAGCAGGCCGCGGCGCGTGAGGCGGTCGACCACGTTGGCGACATTCGAGCGATCGAGCCCAAGCTCTTCGGCGATCTCCACGTGGCCGACGCCGGGCGTCGCCTCGACGATGGTCATGATGCCCCATTGAATCGGGGTTACCTGCTCGTCGGCGCATTCCTTCAAGAAAATGGCCACGTGGATTTGGTGCAGGCGGCGAACGAGAAAACCCGCCCTGGACCAGATCGCCTTCGTCTTCTTCATCGCGTCCAATGCCCTGCCCGATACCGCCGCAACCCACGAAGGATGACACGAGGGTGAAATCGCGCTGTTTCTGTACGGCCAAAGCAGGAACGTCAATACGACAACCTTGCAGAGACGCGCTCGCGCAATGAGTTTGCCGGCGTCGGCGATTTCACGGGCAGCAGATGACGCGACCGGCGGAGTGCATGTCGGTGTGGCCCGCCTCGCAGAGGATCGCCGCGGGAAGGCATTTCCGCCATTTGCAGAACCTGAGCGCGAAACACCCGACAGAGTTAACGCGCCGTTGTGGGCGCGATGAATCACGCGCGGCCCTCAGGACTTGCGCAAGCGCGCCATTTCACCCCATACAACACAAGGTTTAATCCAGTAATCTCAATCACATAGGCGGAGAAAGCCGGGCGCGGCCGCCGGCTACGCCTGCGCCGGAAGCAAATTCTCCAATTTTTCTATGGGGTTAGAGCCGCGGCCGGCGCGCCGAAAGCGCGCGCCGCGAAACCCATAATTAAGACGTTTGGCACACCAATGCGGGCTTCCAATACCTGCGCACCTCTCAACCTCTGCGTGCCGACGTCCATGAGCGAAAGAGCCGCCCTCTCCTCGATTCGGCCCGGCGCCAAGCCGGCTGTCGCAGCGCCGCCATTGGCGCCGCGCGGAGCGCCGCTCTGCTACGTGACCGACGAGGAAAGCAGCATCCGCCATTTCCTCTCGCTCATTCTGCACGGCGCCGGCGTCGACGCGGTGGAGTTTCCCGACGGCGCCTCGCTGCGCAAAGCTCTGCAGCAACAGCTGCCGGATCTCGTCTTCCATAACATCTCGCTCGAATCCAGCGACGCCATCGAGTCCGTCATCGCCCTGAGCAAATCCGGAGTCCGCGGCCACGCGCAATTGATGAGCTCGCGCGGCGCAGCCGTGCTCGAGCATGTCAAAGGCATCGGCGTGCAGCACAAGCTCGCTATGCTGCCGGTGCTGAAGAAGCCGTTCGAGACCGATGCGATCGTCAAGATCCTGCAGGAGATCAAGCTCGGCATGCCGCCGACGGTCGCGTCGCGGCTCGATCTGCAGGAAGCGCTCGACAGCAAGTGGATCGAGTTCTGGTATCAGCCCAAGATCGATCTGCGCAAAAAGCAGCTCGCCGGCGCGGAAGCCTATGCGCGCGCCCGTCATCCGGACAATGGCGTCGTGCTGCCCGGCGCCTTCATGCCCGGCGCAACGGAGTCGAGTTTAGTGGAGCTGTCCGAGCTCGCGCTGATCAACGTGCTCAAGGCCGGGCAGGCCTTCTCCAAGCTCGGCGTCAACCTGAAGCTGACGGTGAACATCCCGGTGCCGGCGCTGGTCAAGATGCAGCTCGAAGAGATCGTCCGAGAGCATCGCCCGTTCGGCGACAAATGGGCCGGGCTGATCATCGATGTGCCCGAAGAGCAGATCGTCACCGACCTCGCGCTCGCCCGCGAGATGAGCAAGCGGCTGGATCGCTACAACGTGAAATTCGCGATCGACGATTTTGGCCGCGGCTATTCCTCTCTGGCGCGGCTCGGCGACTTGCCCTTTGCCGAGCTCAAGCTCGATCGCGCCTTCGTCGCCGACTGCGGGACCGACAAGGTCAACGCGCCGCTGTGCAAGACGGTGATCGACCTCGCGCACAATTTCGGCCGCACCGCTGTGGCCATGGGCATCGAAAAAGCCGCCGACGCGACCGCGCTGGTCAGCATGGGTTGCGATTACGGCCAGGGCTTTCTGCTCGGCCAGCCGATGCCGGAGGAGCGCTTCATCTCGCTGCTGCGCCAGCGCGCGGCAACGCAGGGGCGCAACACGCCAGGCGCGGCGGCGCGCACACCGGCGCGGCATCCGGCCTGATCGGCACGCTGTTCGGGTTCATCAGTCGCTCAAGGAAGTCTGCGCTGGCCTCGTTCCCGCGGGGGCGAGCGCCCGATCCCTGACGATCAGTGGGTCCAGGCGTCGCGGCGCTTGAAGGCGAAATTGTCCGCATAGGACATGCCGCGGCGGGTCGGCGTGTGGGTCTCGAACACCTGAAAGGGAATGCCGTGGCGTTCGCAGTAGGCGATCGCCTCCTCCTGGGTGTCGAAACGCAGCTTGAGTTGCTGGCGCATGTCGGCGGACGACGTCCAGCCCATCAACGGTTCGACTTGGCGCGGCTGTTCCGGCTCGAAATCGAGAACCCAGGCTTTGGTATTGCCGAAGCCGGACTGCATGGCGGTTTTCGAGGGCTTGTAGATGCGCGCGGTCATGGACGGGAACCAGGGTGTGTGACGTCGCTACCCGTATAGAGCGGCGGTCCCGCCGATGCAATGCATCGGACGCAGCGGTGGAAACGGTGAAAATTTGAAGCGGT
>DATARB010000373.1:0-41905 GCA_036264375.1 Pseudolabrys sp. | reverse complement strand
AACTGCAGGTCGGTGTCGCCCACGTTCTTGATATAGTGTCCAAGGTTCTTCTTGACGTAACCGATATCACCCGGATTGAAGTCCATCGTGACGGCGTTCGGACCGGTGTTGAACACCGTCATCTGCCCTTTGCCCTTGATCCAGTACTGCCACTCATCCGCGTGCGGGTGCCAGTGCATCTCTCGCATGCCGCCCGGATGCACCGTTACCAGCGCCGCGGCGACCGTCGTCGCGACGGTGAAGTTCTTGCTGTCGGCAATCCGCACCGAACCACCCTTGGTCTCGCGCGCCGGGGCCGCCGAGCCGAGCGAGAAGGTGAATGGGTGCGGCGGGACACCCCGTCCGCTCACCGCATCGCGCTCCGCTGCCAGGTCGCCAGGCAATTTGCCCTGGAAGATATAGAGATCGCGCAGCGGAATATTCTGGAACGTGTCGGGTGGAACCCCGAAGTTCGCGCCGAGAACATCCGGAGGCGTGTGGGTGAACCACTCCGACACCAGCAGGGTGGAGAATTCGGAGGCGTTGCCGTCATCGAAACAGATGAGGAATTCGCAGCCGTCCGGGCCGAGCCCCTGCAGCGAATGCGGCAGACCGGCCGGGAAATACCAAAGATCGCCCTCTTTCACGTCGGCGATATATGGGCGGCCCTGTTCGTCGAGAATGGTGATCCGGCACGTGCCGTAAGTCATGTAGGCCCACTCGGCGAACTGATGCCAGTGCATCTCGCGGATGCCGCCGGATGTCAGCCGCATATTCACACCGGAGATGGTGCTCGCCACCGCGAAGGAATCTTGTGTGACCTGACGCGCCCAGCCGCCGTTTTGAATACGTCGCGGCGCGTTGTTGAACGACGCCCAGGTCAGCGGCATGCTGCCGGTGTCGGTCGCCGGCGGGGAAAATGCCGCAGGAAACTGGTCTCTGATGGCGGGGTTCTGCGGCCCTGGATCCGTGACGCTCCTTGGATTCGTGGCGTTCACCGCCCCCTGCGGTGGATCATCCGGATTGCCGAAGGTAATGTCACTCTTCACCGGTGCGGCATTCGTGGGCGTCATCGCCGCTGCCGTCACTACGCCGCCGACCGCTGCCGCTGCCAACGCGTCACGCCTCGTAAACATTTTCACTCCTTTCCTGTATGATGGTCGCAGTCGACCGATTGGGTTAAAGAACTTGTTTTGCACGTCGCCTTATTGGGGCCTCACCAGAACCGGAATCGATTTCGCGGCTGGCGTCTTGCTTTTCCGGTCATAGTGCGCGAGCGGCAGCAAGGGATTTGTTTCGGGGTAGTAGGCGCCGATCGAACCCTTCGGGATGTTGTAGGGCCGCACCTTGAAGCCGCGCACGATCCGCTTCTGTCCGTCTTCCGCAACCGCTTCGATCTCGACAAGATCGCCGGCTGCTATGCCCCGGTCCTTCATGTCGGCTTCGTTCATGAACACGACCATGCGGCCGCCGAAGACGCCGCGATACCGATCGTCCAGTCCGTAAACCGTCGTGTTGTATTGGTTGTGGCTTCTTAAGGTCGCCAGCCGCAGCACCGACGCACCGTCGCGCGACAGGTCCTCGGCAAAGTTGTCGAAGATGAAGAAATTCGCGCGGCCAGTCGGCGTATTCCACACGAGATCGCGCGGCGGCACGGGAAGATGAAAACCTCCCGGCTGGCGAATGCGCTTGTTGTAGCCGGCAAACTGCGAGGGAAAGACCGCTTCGATGCGATCGCGGATCGAATCGTAATTCGATTCGAACTCTGACCAGTTGATGGAATTGTCCTGCAGGGTCGCTTTGGCGATGCCGCAGATGATCGCCACTTCCGATTTGAGATGCGGGCTCGGCGCATGCGCGAACCCTGACGACGCATGCACCATCGACATGCTGTCTTCTACCGTGACGGACTGCCGTTCGCCCGCCTGAATGTCGATGTCGCTTCTGGCGAGGCATGGCAGGATCAACGCCTGCTCGCCGTGCACGAGATGACCGCGGTTGAGCTTGGTGGAGATGGCGACGGTCAGCCGCAGCCGCCGCATCGCTGCCTCGGCGACCGGCTTGTCCGGCACCGCGGCAATAAAATTGCCGCCGCACGCGATGAACACTTTCGCGCGGCCCTCGATCATTGCTCCGATCGCGTCGACGACGGTGTGCCCGTGCGCGCGCGGCGGCTTGAACCCGAACACACGCTCGATCTGGTCGAGGAACTCCGGCTTCGGCTTCTCGTCGATGCCGACGGTCCGATCGCCTTGCACGTTCGAGTGGCCACGCACCGGGCAGATGCCGGCGCCGGGCCGGCCGAAATTCCCGCGCATCAGAAGCAGATTGACGATCTGCTGCGCGTTCTCCGAACCGCGGCGATGCTGCGTGATGCCCATGCCGTAGCACATGATGACGGCCTTGGCCTTCATGTAGATCGCCGCCATGCGCTCGACCTGCTCGAACGACAGACCGGAGATGCGCAGGATGTCGTTCCAATCCGTGCGACGGATGTCATCGGCAAAAGCATCAAAGCCGTGCGTGTGCTGCTCGATGAACGCGACGTCGAGAACAGGCTCGGCGCCCGCCTTGACCGCCGTGTCGTGCGCCTCGAGCACCAACTTCATGATGCCCTTGAGTGCGGCGACGTCGCCGCCGAGGCGAACTTGGCAATACTCGCTGGCGATGCGCGTGGAGCCGAACGTCATCATCTCGATAGGATCTTGCGGCGCCGCGAAGCGCTCGAGCGCCCGCTCGCGCAACGGATTCATGACGACGATCGGGACGCCGCGCCGCGACGCGTTGTGCAGATCGGTCAGCATGCGCGGACTGTTGGTGCCGGGGTTCTGGCCCAAGATGAAGATCGCGTCGGCATGCTCGAAGTCCTCCAGGAGGACGGTGCCTTTGCCGATACCGATGCTCTCGGCAAGGCCGACGCTCGTCGGCTCGTGGCACATGTTCGAGCAGTCGGGGAAGTTGTTCGTCCCGAACCGGCGGACGAAAAGCTGGTAGAGAAAGGCAGCCTCGTTCGAGGTGCGTCCCGAGGTATAGAAGTCTGCCTCGTCGGGGCTCGCCAGCGCCCGAAGCTCGCGTCCGATCAGAGCGAAGGCGTCGTCCCACGCGATCGGCAGGTAACGATCCGACGCGGCATCGTATTGCATCGGCTCGGTAAGACGCCCCTGCTCCTCGAGCCAATAGTCGCTTCGTTGCTCAAGATCGCTGACGGTGTGCGTCGCGAAGAACTCGCGGGTGACCCGGCGGCTCGTCAGCTCGAAGGCCACCGCCTTCGCGCCGTTTTCGCAGAACTCGAACGAACTCGTATGTTTAGGATCGGGCCACGCGCAGCCGGGGCAGTCGAACCCGTCGGGCTGATTCATCGACAGCAGCGCCCTGCTGCCTTTCGCGACGATACTCTGCTCTCTCAGCGCCTTTGCGGTCGCCTGCAACGCACCCCAGCCGCCGGCCGGGGAATCGTAGGGCGCGAAATTCGGGAGTTCATTTTCCGTGACCGGTGTTTCGTCGGCGGACTCTACAACGGTACCATCGTCTGTTTTTTGCGAATTCATCTGCTCGACTTCCAACTGCCATTGCTGCGGAGGAACGCGTCACCGGCAGAGCTAGTCATCGCGCGCGAATTAGCTTGCGTCGAATTGCGTCAGGTTAGGATGCGTTGCGACAAAAGGCGCATGTGCGCCCGCAAGGGAAAGCGCACACAATGAATTTCCGGTAAGGAAAGGGGAATGTTCGCCCTTTTCCCTGGGAGAGATGCGCCTGTTCGTGAATCGATTAAGTCAATGATCGCTGTGCAATTCGCTTAACTCGACGTGCAGAGCATCGCCGCCTGTGCAGCGGTGTCCCTGGCCGGCGTCGAGAAGTGCTTTCGCCTCTTCGACACTGGCGGCGTCCACGCACCATTCCTCAATGCGCGTGACGATCATCGTGGCGTGGAAGGTTCGCAATTTCGAGTTCGCACCCGCGGCCATGCCATTCGCCCTCATCGACTCTGAAGGATGAATCGACGAGCCGCCGCAATGTTCCGCTGCCGTGCGGCGCAAGTCACAGGAAAAAGCTGGTCGGGGGGCACAGCGAGAGCGGCTCGGCCATTGCGTCAGAGACGCAACGCGCAGCGGCGGGACGTGCTGATGAGCGGGAATGGTGCCCAGGGGCGGAATCGAACCACCGACACTGCGATTTTCAATCGCATGCTCTACCAACTGAGCTACCTGGGCGCCGGACCCGCCGGAACCGGCGGGGAAGCAGAGCGGGGGGCGTTATAGAGGCTCGATTCCGGCCTGTCCAGGAGGGCGCACTGCCGCCCCCAACCTCAAGGGTTAACGCCGATCGCGGCGCGGAACCGCTGCTTGAGCGCGACGCCGTCGCGCAAGGGCAGCACCCGGGGCGGCTCGGCCCGCGATATCGCCACGCGGGCGAACAAAGTCTCGCTGAGGCCCTTCAAGCGCGCGGCGAGATCGGCGAGGGAGGCCTCGTCTCGGACGTCCAGGCAGGTGCCGATGCCGCAGCCGGCGGCGACGCTGACGAGATCGGCCCCGCCGCCGGCGGCGCTTTGCTGCATGCCGGTCTCGCCGTAGAGGCCGTTGTCGAAGACGACGACGGCCAGGTTCGGCGGCTTCTGCAGGCCGATGGTGGCGAGCGCGCCCATCCCCATCAGCATCTCGCCGTCGCCGGTGATCACCGCGACGCGCCGGCGCGGCTGCGCCAGCGCCAGGCCGAGCCCGATCATCGCCGCGCCGCCCATGGCGCCCCAGAGATAGAAATTGCGGTCGTTGTCGCCGGCGGCGGCGAGGTCCCAGCAGGTCGAGCCGAGGCCGGGGACGACCAGCAGGCCGTCGTCCCGGCCGGCGAGCAGCGTAGCCATGGCGGCGCGGCGTTCGAGGCTCATTTGGTCCACACCTTCGCCCCGATGAGCTCCTGCGAGAGGACCATGGCGACGATGCGCTCGTCGCCGAAGGCGCGCTGCACGGCGCGCTCGGCGGTGCCTTGCACTGCGTCCGCGTCGCGCACGCGGTAGACCTCCGCCTCGCACAGCTTGAGCACGGGATCGACGATCGAGCCCATCGGCACCTGCCAGGGATTGAACTCCTCCCACTCGCCGCGCATGGTGATCAGCATCAGCATGGGGAAGCGGCACGCGCGCGGCAGCGACAGCATATTGATGCAGTTGCCGAGCCCGCTCGATTGCATCAGGAGCACGGCGCGCGCGCCGCCGAGCCAGGCGCCGGCGGTCAGCGCCACGCCCTCCTCCTCGGTGGTCAGCACCACGTCGCGAATGTCCTTATCGGCGCGGCAGCGCTCGATCAGCCGCGCATGGCCGGCATCGGGCAAGTAGCCGGCCTGGCGCACGCCGCCCGCTTTCAGCGTCTCGAACAGGCGGTCGGGCCAATCGGCGGGGGCAATCATGTGAGAAGCAATAACTCAGCCGCTCGTCCCCGCGAAAGCGGGGACCCAGCGCAAAATGACTGATTTTCCATTTGCCCCTGGAGTCCCGCCTGCGCGGGACTGAGCGGAGTACGGGGCCAGGGCTGCATCAGCAATCACCGCGCGCTGTTGTCGGTGTCCTCGGGGCGCTCGCCGTCCTCGTCGTCGTCCTCTTTCACCGGCACGGCATAGACCCCGCTGAGCCAGCGGTTGAGATCGATGTCGGCGCAGCGCTTGGAACAGAATGGCTTGAACGCGGGATCGACGCCCTTGCCGCAGATCGCGCAGCGTGCCGGTGAGAGTTTGCGCTCGAGCTCGTTCATGGCGTGCCGGCCTTCTTTGAATCCATCACAAGCAGGTCCGTATCGAGATGCGATCCTCGTCATTCCGAAACGCCGCGAAGCGGCGGGCCCGGAATCCATACTCCGCAGCGTTGAGGATTATAGATTCCGGGCTCGCGGGCAAACGCCCGCGCCCCGGAACGACAGCATAGAGCGCCTACACCGCGTTGAGCCAGCCGAAGCGGATCGGGTAGCCCTCGCCGCCGAGCAGGGTCATGGTCTCATAGAGCGGCAGGCCGACCACGTTCGAGTAGGAACCGACCAGCTTGACGATAAAGGTGCCGGCGATGCCCTGCGCGGCATAGCCGCCGGCCTTGCCGCGCCATTCGCCGGAGGCGAGGTAGGACTCGATATCCTCCTCCGACAGGCGCTTGAAGCGCACGCGGGTTTCCACCAGGCGCTGGCGGAACGATTCTTTCGGCGTCACCAGGCAGATCGAGGTGTAGACCCGATGGTTGCGGCCCGAAAGGAGGCGCAGGCACTGCGCCGCCTCGTCGAGCAATTCGGCCTTGGGCAGGATGCGGCGGCCGACCGCCACCACGGTATCCGCCGCCAGGATGTAGGCGCCGCGCAGCTCGTCATCGAGCTTCACGTTCTCCAGGGCGGCCTCGGCCTTGGAACGGGCCAGCCGGTTCCCGTAGGCGCGCGGGATCTCGCCCCGGCGCGGGGTCTCGTCGAGGTCGGCGGGCTTGAGCGCGTCGGGCTCGATGCCGGCCTGGTTGACCAGGGCGAGCCGTCGCGGCGAACCGGAGGCGAGGACGAATTTGGGGCGGCCGATCATGGGGGCGCGGTGAGCGATTCTCGTTGAGACGGAACGGCGCGGAACCTAGCGGAACGGGGCTGGTGTCACAACTGGAGCCGTCTTGTCGTCACCGGGCTCCGGGTCAAGCCCGGCCATGACAAGAGAGAGGCCATGTTCACTCATTCCCGCCGCCCTTGCTGCCGAAGAGCTCGCGGATCTGCGCCAGGAGCTGGTCGCGCACCTCGCGATAGGCTTCGAGCCGCTGCTCGCGGCTGCCGTCGGCGGCGGTCGGATCGACCGTCGGCCAGTATTCGACATCGGCGGCGATGGTGCGCGTGAGCTCCAGCGCCTTGTGATGCGCCGGCGGCGACAGCGTGACGATCAGATCGAAGTTGAGCCCTTCGAGCTCGTCCAGCTCCTCGAAGGTCATCGGCTTGTGGCGGGAGATGTCGATGCCGATCTCGTCCATCACCGCGACGACAAAAGGATCGAGCTCGCCCTTCTGCACACCGGCGGAGCCGACATAGACCGACTTGCCGAAGAGTTGCCCGAACAGCCCGGCCGCCATCGGCGAGCGCACCGCGTTCATGCCGCAGGCGAACAACACCGCCTGCGGGCGTGAGGAACGCGGGGGTAGTGCCATCGAAACTATTCTCCGCTCGTCCCCGCGAAAGCGGGGACCCAGAGCGGCATCGCACTCACATCGCGTGTGGCCCTGGATTCCCGCTTGCGCGGGAAGGAGCGGACTTTGTGGCTGCCGCTGTCCAACACCACCTACCCCTTCCAGTGCAGGACGCAGATCAACGTGAAGAGGCGGCGCGCGGTGTCCATGTCCACGGTCACCTTGTCCTTGAGCCGCTCCATCAAAATGCGCGAGCCTTCGTCGTGGATGCCGCGGCGGCCCATGTCGATCGCCTCGATCTTGTCGGGCGTGGCGGTGCGGATCGCCTGATAGTAGCTGTCGCAGATCATGTAGTAGTCCTTCACGATCCGGCGCAGCGGCGACAGCGAGAACAGGTGCGCGACCACCGGCGTTCCGTCCTCCAGGCGGATATCGAACACCAGACGATTGTCGTTGATGCTCAGATGCAGCGTGTAAGGACCGCCGGCATGCTCGACCGGTGCAAATGAATTGATCTCGAGCAGATCGTAGATCGCGATCTTGCGCTCGTGCTCGACATCCGGATTCGACTGGCCGATCGTTTCCTCGTCGAGGGTCACCGCCACCAGGCGGTGCTTCATGGCAGGGGGCGTTGCCTTGGCGCTCATCGCAGATTGAGGCGTATCGCCACCGAGCGGGCGTGGGCGTCGAGACCCTCCGCCTTGCCGAGTGCGATGGCGGCGGGACCGAGCGCACGCAATTGGTCGGGTCCGCATTTCAGGAGCGACGTGCGCTTCATGAAGTCGAGTACGTTGAGGCCGGAGGAGAAGCGCGCCGAGCGCGCCGTCGGCAGCACGTGGTTGGAGCCGGCGACGTAATCGCCGATGGCTTCCGGCGTGTGCGCGCCGATGAAAATGGCGCCGGCATTGCGGATGCGCGCGGTCAGCGCTTCGGCGTCTTCCGCCACGATCTCCAGATGCTCGGGCGCGAGCCGATCGACGAGGCTCACCGCATCGGCGAGCTTGGGCACCATGATGATGGCGCCGAAGTCGCGCCACGAGGCCGACGCAACGGCTTCGCGCGGCAGCGTCTTGAGCTGCGACTCGACCGCCTTCTCGACGTCGGATGCGAGCGTGGCGTTATCGGTGATCAGCACCGATTGCGCGCTCGCGTCGTGCTCGGCCTGCGCCAGCAGGTCGGCGGCGATCCAGTCGGCATTGCCGGTCTCATCGGCAAGCACCAGCACCTCGGAGGGGCCGGCGATCATGTCGATGCCGACCTTGCCGAACACGAGACGCTTCGCCGCGGCCACATAGGCGTTGCCGGGGCCGACGATCTTCGACACCGGCACGATCGTCTCGGTGCCGTAAGCGAGCGCGGCCACCGCCTGCGCCCCGCCGATACGATAGATCTCGTCGACACCGGCGAGCTTCGCCGCCGCCAGCACCAGGGCGCTAAGCTTGCCGTCCGGCGACGGCACCACCATCACCAGGCGCGGGCAGCCGGCCACCTTGGCCGGCACGGCATTCATCAACACCGACGAGGGATAGGCCGCGGTGCCGCCCGGCACGTAAAGACCGGCGGCTTCGATGGCGGTCCACTTGGCGCCCATCTCGACGCCGAGCGCATCCGTGTAGCGCTCGTCGCTCGGTTTCTGCCGGCGGTGATAGGCCTCGATGCGGTCGCGCGCGAGCTTGAGCGCGGCGAGCGCTTCGGGGTCGCAAGCCTGCTCGGCGGCGTCGATCTCGGCCGCGCTGACGCGCAGGCCCGTTTTGCTCAGATCGACGCGGTCGAACTTCGCCGTCAGCTCGAACAGGGCCTTGTCGCCGCGCGCCACGACCTCGCCAATGATGTCGCGCACCGCCGTCTCGACGTCCTGCGCCGCCTCGCGCTTCACGTCGAGGAAGGCGCGGAAACGGTCGGCAAAATCGGCGCTTTGGCTATCGAGGCGGAGCGGCATTGGGCGGTTTCACCAGCGGCGACAATAGAACTCAGAGGTGAATGAGAGATAGCGGCCTTGGCGTCAACCCTGCGGGATAGTCATGCCGGACGCCGCGCAGCGGCGATCCGGAATCCAGCAATATGGTAAAAATCCGCGTGGCTGGAGTCCGGGTTCGCGTGCTGCGCACGCGCCCCGGAATGACCGGAAATGGCCTTTCAGCAGGCCCGAGCGTGCTCAGTGCCGCTCCAGCGAAAGCGAAGCAGAGGCATGCCCGTCCACCTCGGCATGATCCGGACAGATGTGGGTGGTCCAGGTCGGCCCCAGATCGGCCAATTCGCCTTCCAGGCATTCGACCTCGAGACGCAGCATCCCGCCGCCGGAGAAGATGAGGTCGATGACGCCGGAGGGCGCCGCGGTGGGGGAGAATTCAACGGCCAGGAGGTTGAGGACGGCGTCCTTCTCGGCCGGTTTCACGCTCTTGCATTTGCAGGAGATGACGCGCTCAAAACGAAGGGCGGCCCGGCGGCGGCGGTATTCGCGATCGGTGCAGTGGGCGCATTCCCAGTCGAAACGGTTGAGGGCTACCACGAGCCGCTTTTCCTGTGGCCGCCACAGGATGTCAGAGACCTTGACCACTGCATCCTGGAGGTGGGTGGAAACAACCTCGAGGTCGTCCCCGTCGAGGACGACGAATTTAAGCTCATCCATAGTCATCTCGCTCCCGTTGCAGCGTAGTTAAGCGAGGGCATGCAAGGCCGCAAGATGCTCTGTGCATTATGGAAAGGCGGGTTCCAATCCAGCGGCGGTCCAGCGCGGGCGACTGGACGGTTCGGTCAATGTCCGCAGCAGGCTCAAGGCCTGCTCGCGCGCCTTGGTGCCGGCCGGAATGGCAGCCGTATAGGTATTGGCGTTGTCCAATTCCTTCGGCAGAGGCCCGACCACCTTGGCGCCCGGCACGGTGAGGATCTCGCTGATGAAAGTGGAGCCGATCTCGGCTTTGCCTTCGGCGATGAAACGCGCCACCTCGACACCGCGCGCGCCCAGCACGGCCTTCTTGTTGACCTCGTCGGCGATGCCGAGCTTTTGCAAAAGGCCGGCGAAGAAGGTGCCGGAGGAGCCGCCGGCTTTCGGATCGGTGTAGGCGACCGTGCGCGCCGCAAGCAGCGCCTGCTTGAACGCGTCCGGCGTGGAGATGTCCGGCACGGCTGCGCCCTCCTTCACGGTGACGCCGGTGACGGTGCGGCCGAGCGCGACGCGCGTGCCGGGCACGAAGGCGCCCTCTTTGTCGAGCGCTTCCATCACGGCCGCCGGCAGGATGAGCAGGTCGGGATGCTCGCCCTTGGTGAAGCGCTCGCGCAACGAACCCGCGGTGTTGAAATTGAGATCGAGCGTGTTGCCGCTCGCGCGCTCGAACTCTGCGCCGAGCGCCGTCACCATCGACTGCACCGCGCCTGCGCTCATCACTTTGATTGTCGTCACGCTTGTTTCCTCCTCTTGCTTCCTTAATCCCCCCCGCTTGCGGGGGAGGGTGGCGCGCCGCATCCGCGGCGAGGCGGGTGGGGGCCTGCACAATACGGTAGGCGGACCCCACCCGGCTCCGCGTTGACACGCGGAGCCACCCTCCCCTTTCAGGGGAGGGAGAAGCAAGAGTCATCCTATTCGCTGATGCGCTCGATGGCGGCGCCACACGCGCCGAGCTTGTCTTCGAGACGCTCGAATCCGCGGTCGAGATGATAGACGCGGTTGACCATCGTCTCGCCTTCGGCGGCCAAGCCTGCAATCACCAGCGACACCGACGCGCGCAAGTCGGTCGCCATCACCGGCGCACCCTTCAGGCGCTCGACGCCTTCGATGGTCGCCGTATCGCCGTCGAGATGGATGCGGGCGCCGAGACGCGCCAGCTCCTGGACGTGCATGAAGCGGTTCTCGAAGATGGTCTCGGTGATGTGCGAGGTGCCCTTGGCGCGCGACATCAGCGCCATCAATTGCGCCTGCAAATCGGTGGGGAAGCCCGGGAACGGCGCGGTGCTCACTTCGATCGGCGACAGGCCGGCGCCGTTGCGCGCGACGCGCACGCCTTCATTGGTCGGCGTCACGGTCACGCCGGCCTGGCCGAGCACATCGAACGCGGCTTGCAGCAATTCGGGCCGCGCGTTCTGCAGCAGCACGTCGCCGCCGGTCATTGCGACGGCCATGGCATAGGTGCCGGTCTCGATGCGGTCGGGCAGCACCGCGTGGCGCGCGCCATGCAGGCGCGGCACGCCCTCGACGACAATGCGCGACGTGCCGGCGCCGGTGATCCTGGCGCCCATCTTGTTGAGGCAATCGGCGACGTCGCCGACTTCCGGCTCGCGCGCGGCATTGTCGATGACCGTCGTGCCGTTCGCCAGGGCCGCGGCCATCAGCGCGGTGTGCGTGCCGCCGACGGTGACTTTGGGGAACTTGATCTCGCCGCCGCGCAGGCCCTTGCGCGCGCGGGCGATGACGTAGCCGCCTTCGATCTCGATCTCGGCGCCGAGCGCCTCCATCGCCATGATGAGCAGATCGACCGGGCGCGTGCCGATGGCGCAGCCGCCGGGCATCGACACCTTGGCCTCGCCCATGCGCGCAACGAGCGGCGCGATGACCCAGAAGCTCGCGCGCATCTTGGAGACGAGCTCATAGGGCGCGGTGGTGTCGACGATCGTCTTCGCCGAGAGCTGGATGGTGCGGCCGTTGTTGGAGTCTTCGCCCGGCCGCTTGCCCGCGATCATCACGTCGACGCCGTGATTGCCGAGGATGCGCTGAAGCTGGATGACGTCGGCGAGGCGCGGAACATTCTCGAGGATCAGCGGCTCCTCGGTCAGCAGGCTCGCGATCATCAGGGGAAGCGTGGCGTTCTTGGCGCCGGAGATCGGAATGGTTCCGTTCAGGCGCTGCCCGCCGACAATGCGTATCCGGTCCATCGTGCCCCCGCCCCCCGCGGCGATCCTTCGGCCTGTGTGCGAGCCGCGATCCTATGGACCCCGGCGGCCCTCCTGCAAAGCCTAAAATGCCGGAGGGTTACCCGACCTTCGCCGGGCAAATACGGCGAAAGTCCGACCCCCATGCTTAACCATTGGCTAACGGCGGCCGCTCCGCTGACGCGCTGCGTCCGCTCAATGCGATTCGTCCTCTTCCGTGGCCTGATCGGGCTTTTCCGGCGCGGCCGGAACCGGAGCGGAGGCCCGCGCCCGCTCCTGCGCCTTGCGCCGGCGCAGGTTTTCCCGCAGCGCCGCCGCCAGGCGATCGTCGCGAGCGCCCGATTTGCCGCTCTTTTTGCCGTTCTCAGCCATGGATGTTGAGAGGCTCATTATCTCCGCGAAATCCCGCTGGCAATATGGCGTCCTCGCCTTGCTTTTCAGGGGGGCCTTGTGGCAGTTTCCGCCGCGTTCGCACCGCCCGGGCCACCCGGCGGCGTGTATCTTTGGCTGCCGTAGCTCAGTGGTAGAGCACCTCATTGGTAATGAGGAGGTCGAGTGTTCAATCCACTCCGGCAGCACCAGCCAATCCTCTGAAGGCCGCGTTGTACGGCCAGGGTCAGGCGACCTTCGCGCCGGCGCTGTTCTGGATGGCCGATCGCGCGGAGACGTCGAGCTCCTGCTCGTCGTATGCATGCAGCGACTGGAAATGCGCGTCGGCATCCTCGACAAAGAGTCCGCGGCTTACGCCGGTCGCGATGCGGTCGATTCCGAATTTGAGTCCGGAAATCCCGGCCGAGCAGCCCAGGCTCGGCATCGCCGCAAAGGTGTAGGTGAAGATATTCGCGAGGAACGGCGCCGCGCCCGCGGTCTTCTCGGTGAATTGAAAGTTGGGTGAGAGATAAGGATAGGTCCCCATCAGCGCGCTTTCCTCGCCGGCCGGCGGACGATAGCGATCGGACCAGAGCGCGATCTTGTCGTGAAAGCGCGCCAGCTCCGGCCGCGCCGCGAGATCGACGACGAAGCCGGTGCCCGCGATCAGGAAATCGAAGGCCTGGGCGCCTTGCGGCGTGGTCAGCACGACCTTTCCGTTGTCGAAGCCGACGCGCTCGACCGGAGAGCCGAGCCGCACGCTGAAGTTCGCGAACCGCGCACAGCGATCGAACGTCTCCTGCGGCGGCGGCTGGTTCCGATCGAAGATCAGCTTCATGAAGCGCCATTTGCGCGCGTCATCGAGATCGCCGAAATGGCGCAGGAAGCCGGCGAATTCCATCCAGCGATTGGGATTGACGTTCGGCAGCTTCTTCCTGCGGACAAACAGGTCGACGGAGCCCGCGCCATTCTCCAGTGCCGTCGCGGCGTTGTCGAAGGCCGACGCGCCGGCTCCAATAACGGCGATTGCTTTGCCGGCCAGCGCTGCAAAATCGACCGCGTCGGAGGTGTGCGCATAGTGGCTGCGCGGGACGCTCTGCGTGATCGAGGGCGGCACGGCCCAGCGCCCCGAACCTTCGAGGCCGGTGGCGAGCACGACCTTGCGCGCGAAAAGGGTCTCCTCAACGCCGCGAATGTTCGCGCGCAGCGCAAGCAGCCCGCCGGCGAGCGGCTCGATATCGACCACCTCGGCCTCGTTGGTGACGTCGATGCCGGCGGTCTTGCGCACCCACAGAAGGTAGGCCTGCCACAGATCGCGCGGGATCTTGTTGAGTCCCTCCCAGGACTGCGCGCCGAAGCGCGCTTCCCACCAGGCGCGCGGCGACAGACTTGGAATGCCGAGATCCGGGCCGGTCACGACCTTCGGCGTGCGCAGCGAGTGCATCCGCGCGAACGTCACCCACGGCCCCTCGAGGCCTTGCGGATTACGATCGAGCACGCGTAGGTTGGTGATGCGTTCGCGCAGGAGCCGGAATGCGATGGACACGCCGGCCTGGCCGCCGCCCACGATCACCACGTCATGCACAAGCGCGCCGTTTTGTTGGCGCGGGATAGTCCATTGCCGTGCGGGATAGCCGAGACACTCGAGCTCGAACTGAACGCGCCTCTCCAATTCCGGGAGAGCAGAAGTTTCCGCCGTCAAATTCCCAACTCCAATCGTCACTTCATGATCGCTGCCGGCGCGCCGGTCATAGGTCGCGGCGCTGCATGAGTGAACCGAAAAGACGCGCGCGCCGCATCCTGCGATTGCCCCGCATGCCTGCCTTGCAATTACTCGGCCAAATTCCCAGGGGGGCCGCCATTCTTGCCGGTCGGGCGCCGTCGTCTTAATGTCCTCGCCCGCGAAAACTTTGTGCAGGAACCGATGGTAATGATGATCAGACGGCCTGACGCCGTTGCCCTCGCTTGCAGTGCAGGCCTCTGCCTGCTGGCGTTGACCGGCGCTACGCTGCATGAGCCGGCGCGGGCGCAATCGGCCGACCTCGTACTGTGCGACCGCATCGCGGCCGACCCCAGCGACCCGGACAAGCCGGCCGACGTCAAAGGCGTGACCGAAATCGCCAAGGCCGACGTCGCGACCGCGATCAAGTTCTGCAAGACCGCCTCGGGTTCCTCGCGCCGCGCGCAATATGCGCTCGGCCGCGCTTACGCGGCCAACCGGCAGATGCCGGAGGCGATCGGCGCCTACCGCAAGGCGGCCGACAAAGGCAGCACGTCGGCGATGGTCGAGCTCGGCGTGCTGTACGGGACCGGCGCGGGCGTGGCCAAGGATGACGCGCAGGCGCGCAAGCTGTTCGAGCGCGCCGCCGAGGGCGGCAATCCGCGCGGCGTCACCAATCTCGCCGCGCTGTCCAAGACGGACGGCGCACCGTCCGATCCGGTCAAGGCGCGCGCGCTGCTGGAAAAGGCGGCGGAGAGCAATTCGGCCGAAGCGGAGTATCAGCTCGGACTGATGACCGCCGACGGCGTCGGCGGCCCGAAGGACGATGTGGCCGCGCGCGCGTTGTTCGAGAAGGCGGCGGCGCAGGATCATCCCGGCGCCTTGGAGCGGATGGGCGCGTTCGCCAAAGACGGGCGCGGGGGGCCGAAGGATGCAAGCGCCGCCAAGACCTATTACGAGAAGGCCGCGGCGCTCGGCAACGCAGACGCCAAGGCCGCGCTCAAGCGCGCCGAATGTCCTTACGTGATCAAGGACAAGCAGGGGAAGTTCGTGAGCAATCTTTGTTTTTAGAGCGTAATCGTTTTAGCTCGAAGCGCTGCGACAAACTTGGCGCGCTCCCTCTCCCCGTTGGGGAGAGGGTTGGGGTGAGGGGTAACGATCTCTCGATAAGCTATAACCCCTCACCCGCCGCGCCATAGCGCGTCGAAGACGCGCGTTAACGCGCTTATAGCGCGTCGAAGACGCGCGTTAACGCGCTTATAGCGCGTCGAAGACGCGCGTTAACGCGCTTATGGCGCGTCGAAGACGCGCGTTAACGCGCTTATGGCGCGTCGACCTCTCCCTATGGGAGAGGTGAGTTCTCGCGATACTGCGATTCAATCCAAAACAAATCACCCGCTAAAACGTCGGCGGCGTGTTTACCCAGAGCACGCGCGCGGGCTTCGTGCCGATGTTGCGATAGGCGTGCGGCAGCTCGGAGCGGAAGTGGAAGGAATCGCCGGCCTTGGCGCAATAGCGGTTGCCGTCGATGGTCAGCTCGATTTCGCCTTCGAGCACATAGCCGATCTCCTCGCCCGCGTGCGAGATGGCGTCGGTGCGGCCGCCCGGCGCGATGAGATGAATGTTGCTCTGGAGCAGATACTCGCGCGAGTACGGGATAAGCCGCTCGAGCTGGACGCCTTTGCCGGTGCGCAATTGGTCCGTCACGATGATCGGCCGCTCGCCTGCGCGCGATACGATCTGCGCGCCCTCGCCGCCGGCGGAGAACAGCACACCCACATTGGTGCCGAGCGCCGCCGCGATGCGATGCAGGGTACCGAAGGAGGGCATCGCCTTGTTGTTCTCGATCTTGGACAACAGGCTCTCGGAACATCCCGCTTCTTCGGCGAGCTGCTTCAGCGTGATGCCGCGCACCATGCGCCCATGCTTCACCTTGGCGCCGATGCGGGCCTCGCGATCGGCGCCGGCGGCCGAGTTCGCTTTCGCCGTCAGCGTCGCTTTCTTGGGCGCCTGCTTCGCAGCAACTTTCGGCTTCGTTCGCGGCGTTTTTCGAGTGACCATGATTCAACGATACCAAAATTGATCGGCACGGCAATCAACCCGGAACCTTATGAAAGTCACTTGAATGATAGCAAGCGGTAAATCGGCGAGCCGCTTTAGCTTGCGGCGGCGAAGCGTATCGTCCCGCCGAGACGCGAGGACGGCGCGCGCCCGACCACGTCGGCATAGTCCGCGATCGGACGCGGGCGGCCGATGAAATAGCCCTGGATCTCGTTGCAGTTCTCGGCGGCAAGGAAGTTGAGCTGCTCCTGCGTCTCGACGCCCTCCGCCACCACGGGCAGATCGAGCCCGCGGCCAAGCGCGATCACCGCGCGGATGATGGTCGCGGCTTGGGCGCTGTGGCCGAGATTGGCGATGAAGGCCTGGTCGATCTTGATCTTGTCGAACGGGAACGACTGAAGATAGGACAACGAAGAATAGCCGGTGCCGAAATCGTCCATGGCGATGCGCACGCCCAGCGCCTTCAGCCGGCGCAGGATGGCGAGCGCGCGGGTGAAGTCGCCGATCAGGACGCCTTCGGTGATCTCCAGCTCCAGCCGTTCCGGCGCAAGCCCGGTCTCGAGCAATACCTGATGCACAAGACGCGGCAGGTCGCCGTGCTGGAATTGCACCGGCGACAGATTGATGCCGATGCGCAAGGGGCGCGGCCATGAGGCCGCCTCGCGGCAGGCGGCGCGCAGGATCCACTCGCCGAGCGCGATGATGATGCCGCTCTCCTCGGCCAGCGGAATGAACGTGCCCGGCGCCACCATGCCATGACGCGGGTGATGCCAGCGCACCAGCGCCTCGAAGCCGGTGACATGGCCGTCGATATGCGCCTGCGGCTGATAGTGCAGCACGATCTCGTCGCGCGCGATCGCCGTACGCAAATCCTGTTGCAGCGCGCGCTTCTCGCGCAACTGCTGATCCATCGACATTTCGAAGAAACGGATGGAGCCGCGCGCCTCCGCCTTGGCGCGGAACAGAGCGGCATCCGCGTTGGCGACCAGCGTTGCCGCGTCGGCGCCGTTCTGCGGGAAGATGCCGACTCCGATGGTCAGCCCGACGCGGAGCGGATGCCCATCGACGTCCAAATCGGAATTGAGGGCGGCGCACAGGCGCTCAGTCAGTTCCAACGCGATTTCGGGCTGCTCTCCGGTCGGCGTGATGACTGCGAATTCGTCGCCGCCGGTGCGGGCCAGGAACGCGCCTTGGCACGCCGCCTCCATCCGCTGCGCGACCTCGCGCAGAAGCGCATCGCCGGTCTCGTGGCCGTAGACGTCGTTGACCGCCTTGAAGCGATCGAGATCCATGCTCAGGACGGCGAAGCTTTCGCCCGCCGAAGCGGCGAGATCGACGGTCGCGGCGATGCAGGCGTTGAATGCGGCCCGGTTCGGCAGATCGGTCAGCGAATCATGGTGCGCCATATGCGCAAGCCGCTGCTCGTCACGCTTGCGCTCGGTTACGTCGTTGATCAGGCTGATGAGATAGCCTGGCGTACCGGCAGGACCCGTGACGGCCATGCGCGTGGAGGTGACGACGCGCGTGCCGTTGCGCGGTGTAATCACCGCGCGCTCGTCGAAGAAGCCGGCCTTTCCATCGGCGATCAGCCGCCGGTCCTCGGCCGAGATGAACGCGGCAGTGGCCGCGGGCATGACGTCGTCGGCGGTCTTGCCGAGGATGGCGGAGCGGTCGACGCCGAGATAGGCCTCGGCGGCGCGGTTGATCAAGAGATAGCGCAGGCTTTGAATGTCCTTGACCATGATCGGCGTCGGAACATTCTCGATGATTGAATCGAGGAAGGCGTGGGTATGCGCGAGCGCGCGCTCGGCCTGCGTGCGCGCGGTGATGTCCTCATGCGTTGCCACAAAGCCGCCGCCCGCGGTCGGCTGGTTCACCAGGGCGACGACGCGCCCGTCGCTCAGCGTCGTCGTCATGGTCAAGGGCTTGCCCGCCCCGATAACGTCGTTGAGCTCGCTTATGTAGCGATCGGGATCGGGCGAGAAGGTTCCCGCCGCCGCGCGCGCCATGAGCACGTCGCGCAACGACATGCCATAGCTGAGACCGTCCGGCGCGATGTTGTACATGGTCCGGTAGCGCTCGTTCCAGACGAGCAGCCGGTTCTGTGCATCGAACATGCACAGCCCCTGGATCATGTTGTTGACGGCGCCGTCGAGCAGTCCGTTCTTCTCGCTGAGCTTTTGCCGGACGCGCGCGGCCAGCACGCCGCCGACGATGAGCATGCCTGACAGCGCGCCCGAAACGCATGCGAAAGCGACCGCCCATGTGCTCAGCGGCGCGGAATAATGATTGATGACGTCCATCACGCCGAGCATGGCGGCAAAGCCAAACGCCCCGGCTATGCCCACAAGGAGCCAGTCGCGGTATGTGCGGACATCACTCTGCCCCATCATCATGGCCCACGCCTCAGTGCACGCTCACTTAAGAGCCGTATTTCGTCCGGGGGATTTTGGGGGTAGGGTTTTATGACCCCGTAAATTTGACGGGTGGAAAACCTCTATCGCGCAACAAGGCTACGAAGTGGTAAAAATGTAAGAATTTCTTGGGAAATAGTTCCGCGCGACAGGCCGCTCAGCGCGGCCTGCCGGTATCGGCGCGGTGCCACAGCGTCAGCGCGGCTTCAGGAAGGCGAAGTCGCAGCCCTCGTCGGCGCCGAGGATTTCCTGGGCGTAGAGGCGGGCATAGCCCCGTACCGGCGTTTCCGGCGGCGGCTTGATGGAGGTCCTGCGGCGCTTGAGCTCGGCCTCGTCGACCAGGAGGTCGATACGGCGCTGCTTCACCGAGAGGCGGATGCGGTCGCCGTTGCGCACAAGCGCGAGCGGCCCGCCGGAGGCGCTGTCGGGCGTGACATGCAGCACGATGGTGCCGAAGGCCGTGCCGCTCATGCGCGCGTCGGAGACGCGGATCATGTCCTTGACGCCCTTGCTGGCGAGCTTCTTCGGGATCGGCAGATAGCCCGCTTCGGGCATGGCCGACGTCGAATGCGGCCCGGCATTCTGCAAGACGAGGATGTCGTTCGCCTCGACGTCGAGGTTCGGATCGTCGATGCGATTGGAGAGGTCTTCGAGCGAGTTGAACACCACCGCGCGGCCTTCCTGCTCGAACAGGTTGGCGTCGGCAGCCGAGCGTTTGAGGATCGCGCCTTGCGGCGCGAGATTGCCGAACAGCGCGACAAGACCGCCCTGCGGCTCGAGCGGCTCCCCGCGCAGCGCGATGATGGTGCGGTCGACCCAGGCGTCGCTGTCGTAGCCGAGCCGCTGCCCAAGCGTTTCGCCGGTCACCGTCACGCAGTCGAGATGCAACAGGTCCTTGAGCTCGCGCAGCAGCGCGCCGACGCCGCCGCCGGCAAAGAAGTCTTCCATGTAGCCGTTGCCGACCGGCTTCAGGTTCACGAGAACCGGAGTCGTATCGGACAACTCGTTGAGCCGCTCGAGCGAGATCGACAGGCCGGCGCGGCCGGCGATGGCGGCGAGATGGATCACCGCATTGGTCGAGCCGCCGATGGCGAGCAGCACGCGCAGCGCGTTCTCGACGGAGTCCTTGTTGACGATGCGGGCGGGCGTGAGGTCCGAGCCGATCAAACGCACGGCCTGGGCGCCGGTCGCCTCCGCGGCGCGCAGGCGATCGGCATGCACGGCGGGAATGGCGGCGGTGCCGGGCAGAGCCATGCCGAGCGCCTCGACGATGCAGGCCATGGTAGACGCCGTCCCCATCACCGCGCAGGTGCCGGCGGTGGTGGCGAGCTTGCCCTCGACCTCGTGGATTTCCTTGTCGTCGATCTTGCCGGCGCGATACTGCGCCCAGAAGCGGCGGCAGTCGGTGCAGGCGCCGAGGCGTTCGCCGTGATGGCGGCCGGTCATCATCGGCCCGCCGATCAGCATGATCGACGGCTTGTTCGCCGAGACCGCGCCCATGAGCTGCGCCGGCAACGTCTTGTCGCAGCCGCCCATCAGCACCACCGCATCCATGGGCTGCGCGCGCACCATTTCCTCGGTGTCCATCGACATCAGGTTGCGGAATTTCAAGCTGGTCGGATTGAGGAAGACTTCGCCCAACGAGATGGTGGGGAATTCAATCGGCAGCGCGCCGGCCGCGAGCACGCCGCGCTTCACGGCCTCGAGCAATTCCGGGAAGTGCCGGTGGCAATTGTTGAAACCCGAACCCGTGTAGGCGATGCCGATCACGGGCTTCTTCAACATGTCGAGGGAATAACCCATCGACTGCGCGAAGGAGCGGCGCAGATAGAGTGAGAAGTCGCGGTCACCGTAGTTCGTGAGACCGTTGGCGATGCCTTTGGGGTGTTCGTTCATGACGACGCTTTTTGCAGCCGCGCGAGCCCGGATGCAAGCCATTGCAAGAGGGGGTGCATCGCAACACGTTGTGAAGCGGCGGGAAACCGCTGTTTCAACCAAGCTATTCCGACATCGTGAAACCAGACCATCACGACCAGCATGGTGAGGAACCAGGTGAGGAAGTGATAGCGCGCGGTCGCGGCATTGTAGAACAAAGCCACGGCATGCTGCGCCAGCGCCGCGCCGCCGATCAGGCGCAGCCAGGGATCGAAGGCGCGGCCGCGCAGGACGCCATAGATGAGAATGGCGACGCCGGCGGCGTTCAACGGAATCGTCCAGTACGACTCCGCCGGGCCGCTCAGCCAATTGGCGAGTTGCCTGAGCACGCGCGCAACGCCGCTGAAATCAAAGTGGATGAGCTCGCGCGCCGCGGCGGCATAGGCCGAGGGCGGCATCACCAGCAGGTTCGAATCGGCCGAATTGGCGCTGAAGAGCACGAAGACGTGGCCGAACACCCAGTTGTGCAGCGGCATGGAAAGCACGGGAACAAAGCCGATGCACAGACCGGCGAGGCGCGGCCACTGGCGATAGTAGAGCGCGGCGAGACCGGCGCCGCCGAGCAGCACGCCGGCGGCGGGCGCGACGATCGGCTTCATGAAGATGCCGAGCGCGAGCAAAAGCGCCGCGAAAAAGGCACGGGAAAATCGGTTGCCCGGCCCCACGACGGACGGCACCAGCACGGCGAGACCCGCGATGAACAGCATATAGGCCGCCGGATCGGCGAAGCCGCGCGAGGCCCATTTCTCGTATTGAACGAAGGTGGTGCCGAACAGCGTGCCGAGCGGGACCGCGACGAACAGCAGAATTAACGCAATGCTCCACTGCGGCGGCAGGAAGCGGCGGAAGAGCGCGAGGGCGAAGAAGGGGAAGGCCAGCACCAGCGACAGATAGCCGAGATAGCCTTCGCCGAAAATCACATGCTCGAGCGCGCGGAAATAGCGCAGACCCGGGCCGCCGTAATAGAAGACCTTTTCGCCGCCTTCGAGCGCGCCCCAGATATCGCCGGAAAGAAGTTTCATCAGAATGAGCCGGCTGAAACCGTCGTAGAAGAGCCCGTCGTCGCCGCCATCGAGAGGCCGGACACCGCCGAGGAAGCTGACGTCGTCGACGGCGATGACCACGATCGCAAGACCGATGAGCGCAAACGGCAGGACCGTGCGCCGTGGCCTCACGTGCGCCAGCACCATCACCAGCGCGGCCAACGCCGCCAGGACGATCGCCCATTGCGCGTACAGCAAGAGGCGCACCGGCCACGGCGGCGTCAGCCGCATGCCCAGCGTGTCGGGCTCGATTGCCATGCCGAAGATGCGGCGGCCCACATCGGCCTGTTCGATGGGGCGGCAGCTATCGCCCTGCCAGCGCGAGAAATGCTGCTCGGAGCCTTCCCACAGCAACGCGCCGCGCCAGCACAGTTCGCCGCCGGCATAGGCCGCTGGAACGCGGATCATTTCGTACCACGGCATGGTGACGTGCCAGCGCGAGAGACCCATCCAGAATCGCTTGTCGCGCTCGGCGCGCTTGACGTCGGTGCCGGCGGTCCAGTTGTAACGGACCTCGTTCATGAAACCGAGGCGCAGCCAGACCGGATCGGAAAAGTCGAGGAAGGTCACATCGCGCGAGGCTTGCGATTTGCGCCAGACGCTGTCGGCGGAAAAGGCGTAGGGCTTGTCGGGAAAGCCGTTGTTCTGCCAGCAGCCGAAGGCTTTCGGATCGCACCGCTTCGCCGGCGGATAAAGCGCGTCGAACTCGCTCGCCATGGCGCGATAGACGTCGGGAGGCAGCATGCGCTCCGTCTCGGCGCTCGGCAGGAATACGTTGTGGCCTTCGACGATACGCGGCGGCGCGAGCCAGACTTGCGCGGCAATCGCGGCCGCGACGATCACAAGCGCGGCACCCCACGCGCGCGGGCGGGCGCTGACCTCGCCGCTGAACACGGCCACCGCCACGATCGCCAGCAGCGCGTAGTCGGTAATATTGTTGACCGGCAGGCCGATCACGGCGACGGCCAAGATCAGCACGGCGAGCTTGCGCCAGCCCGACCCGTCGTCACGCACTTCGGTCATCAGTCGTTCTCCGCTCCGCTCGTCCCCGCGGACGCGGGGACCCAGATTAAGCCGCTCGGCTGGGTCTCTTTTTCGACTGGATTCCCGCTTCCGCGGGAATGAGCGGTGCTGTGGGCAATGCGGCCTTGCCTAGCATGCCAATTTGGCCCAAATCCATGGCGCGCAAGGCATTTCATGTTTGGGGGCTCGACAGCGTGATCCGCCTGGGGATCGTCGGAAGCAATTACGGCCGCACGGTGCAATTGCCGGCGTTTCGCGCGGACCCGCGCTGCACGGTCGTCGCCCTTGCCGGAAGCGACGCAGCGCGCACGTCTGAGCGCGCGCGCGAGGCTGGTATTCCCAAAGGGTATGGCGATTGGCGCGCGCTGGTCGAGGACAAAGACGTGCAGGCGGTCGCCATTGCCACATTGCCGAGCCTGCAGGCGCAGATCGCGCTGCGCGCGCTGGAATTGGGCAAACCTGTGTTCGCCGAGAAGCCGATGGCGAGCGACCTTGCAAGCGCGCACGCCATGCTGAAGCAGGCCACCGCGACCGGCCTGCCGACCATGATGGATTTCAACTTCCACCAGATCGTGAGCTGGCAGCGCGCCAAGGCCATGCTCGATGACGGCGCCATCGGCGCTCTGCGCCATGTCGCCGTGCATTGGCACGTGGAAAACCGTTCGATTCAGATGCGCATGCGCAACTGGAAAACCGTGAGCGACGACGGCGGCGGCGTGCTCGGCAATTTCATCTCGCATTGCTTCCACTACCTCGAATGGTTTTGCGGACCGGTTGCGGGATTATCGGCGCGCGTCGGAGGATTGCCGGATGACGCAGCGCTCGAGACCACGGTGGCGATGGCGATGAACTTCAAGACCGGCGCGATGGCGAGCCTGTCGATGAGCTGCGCCTCCTATCTCGGCGGCGGACATCGCATCGAATTCTTCGGCGAGGACGGCACGCTGGTGCTGGAGAACAAGAGCACGGATTACATGCGCGGCTTCGAGCTGCTCTATGCGAAGCGTCCTGCGGCGTTCGCGCTGATTCCGGTCGAAGACCCGCTCGATGCGCAATTCGCCGACGGGCGCACGGCGCCGGTCGCGCGTTTAGCCGGAATGTTCTTCGACGCCATCGAAAGCGGCGGCGCCGCGAGCCCCGGCTTCGCCGAAGGCTACCGCGTGCAGCAGTTGATCGACGCCGCGCGGCGCTCGCACCGTCAGGGTGCGTGGATCGACGTGAGTGCGCCCATCGTCACTGAGGAGTTGTCTGCGTGAGCGCATCTAAGATTCTCGTCACCTGCTACTTCAACCCTCCCCCCGCGAAGCGGCGGGGAGGGTCGACACGCATTGCATCAGCAATGCGTGTCGGGGTGGGCGGACCTGCTGCGCAGAGCACGCCCCCCGACCCCTCCCCGCCACTCGCAAGGGCTCGCGGGGGAAGGAGAGCAGAGGTACAGCCATGAGCGTGGAACGCATCCTCGTCACCGGCGGCAGCGGGTTCATCGGCTCCGGCCTGGTCAAGGCGCTGGTGAAGGCCGGCGGGCAGGTGCGCGTCCTCGATGACAATTCGCGCGGGCGCCCGCGGCGCCTCACCGAGGTCGAGAACGACATCGAATTCATCGGCGGCGACATCCGCGACGCGGACACGGTGGCGCGCGCGGCCAAAGGCATGGACGAGGTGCATCACCTGGCCTTCGTCAACGGCACCGAGTTCTTCTACAGCCAGCCTGACCTCGTGCTCGATGTCGGCGTGCGCGGCATGATCAATGTGATCGACGCCTGCCGCGCGCAGGGCGTCGGCAAGCTCATCCTCGCGTCGTCGTCCGAGGTCTACCAGACGCCGCCACAGATCCCGACCGACGAGACCGCGCCGCTGTCGGTGCCGGACGTGCTCAACCCGCGCTACTCCTATGGCGGCGGTAAGCTCATCAGCGAGCTGATGGCGATCAACTTCGGCCGCAAGTATTTCGAGCGCGTGCTCATTTTCCGCCCGCACAATGTCTACGGCCCCGACATGGGGTGGGAGCACGTGGTGCCGCAGTTCGCGCTGCGCCTCAAGGCGCTCGCCGGCAAGCAGCCGCAAGGCTCGCTGCGCTTCGACATCCAGGGCACCGGCGAGGAGACGCGCAGCTTCTGCTTCGTCGACGACCTCGTCGCCGGCGTCATGGTCATGCGCGAGAAGGGCGAGCACCTCGGCATCTATCATGTCGGCACCACCGAGGAGGTGGCGATCGCCGACGTGGCGCGCCGCATCGCGGCCCAGGCCGGCCGCGCGATCGAGATCGTGTCGGGAACGCTCGCCGCCGGCGGCACGCCGCGCCGCTGCCCGGACATTTCGAAACTGAGCGGACTGGGCTATAAGCCGCGCGTGCCGCTCGACGAAGGGCTGAAGCCCACGCTTGAATGGTACTGGCGCAATGCGGGCTTGGCGCCGAAGAGTTAGATGCTTTGTTCAATGTTCAATTGGCGGTGGTGCCGCAGGCACGGCCGAACTCCCTCTCCCCGTTGGGGAGAGGGTTGGGATGAGGGGGACTAGGATTCTCGATTGATCGTTACCCCCTCACCCGGCGCACAGCCGAAGTCGGATATATCCGACTTCGGCCACTTAATAGTGCCGAACTCGGGTAAACCCGAGTTCGGATGTGCGCCGACCTCTCCCCGCAGGGGAGAGGTGAAGAGCGCCCACGCGCAAGTCGATACAAATTGCTTCAAGGGAGATCCAAGCCTTGTTCCCCACCAAAATTGCGCGCGCGGCCGGCACCGGCGCCAGCGTTCCGGTCGAATGCTGCCAGGTTTGCGGCAGCGAACATCTCGATCGCGTGCTCTCGCTCGGCTACATGCCGCCGGTGAACCAGATGGTGCCGATCGGGCAAGTCCCGCGGCAGCAGCCGTGGTTTCCGACCGACCTCCTGCACTGCCGCAACTGCGACCTGGTGCAGCTCGGCCTCGCGGTCGATCCGGTGATCATCTTCCCGCCGGAATATCCTTACACCAGCGGCACGACCAAGCTTCTGCGCGACAATTTCGCCGAGTTGCAGCGCGAGAGCGCGGCGATGCTGGGCCTCGGCAGCGAGGACCTCGTCGTCGACATCGGCTCCAATGACGGCACGCTGCTGTCGAACTTCAAAAACGGCGGCCACAAGGTGCTCGGCATCGAGCCGACCGACGTCGGCGACATCGCCAACAGCCGCGGCATTCCCACCATCAAGCGCTATTTCGGCGTCGAGGTGGCCCGCGAGGTAAAGGCCAAGCACGGGCCGGCGAGCGTGGTCACGGCGGCCAATTGCTTCGCGCATATCGAGGACGTGCATGCAATCGTCGAGGGCATCGTCGAGATGCTCAAGGACGACGGCGTGTTCATCTCCGAGTCGCATTATCTCATCGGGCTGCTCGACACCCTGCAATACGACACCGTCTATCACGAACACCTGCGTTACTATTCGGTGGCGAGCCTCAAGCATCTCCTCGAGATGCACGGTCTCGAAGTGTTCCACGCGCGGCCGATCCCGAGCCATGGCGGCTCGATCCGCGTCTATGCCGCGCGCCGCGGCACGCGCCCGGTGCAAGAGAGCGTGCGGCGCATGCTTGCCAACGAGCCGCGCGGCGAGGCCATGGCCAAGCGTCTCGCCGACTTCCGCCACGACGTGATGCTATCCAAGCTGCGGCTGATGGCGATGCTGCGCGACCTCAAGGAAAAAGGCGCCCGCATTGCCGGCATCAGCGCGCCCTCGCGCGCCTCAACGATGGTGAACTATGTCGGGTTCGACGAAGGCATCGTCGACTACGTGGTCGAGATCGCGGGTTCGCTGAAGATCGGCAAGTGCATGCCGGGCACGGCGATCCCGGTCGTGGACGAGGCCAAACTGTTCGAGGATCAGCCCGACTGCGCGGTGATCTTCTCCTGGCACATCGCCGATGAACTGGCGCCCAAGTTGAAAGCGAAGGGCTTCCGCGGCCAGTTGATCACGCCGCTGCCGGTGCCGCGGTTCCTTTAGCTTGTCATCACCGGGCCGCTAGTTTGTCATCACCGGGCCGCCGCGAAGCGGCGAGACCCGGTGATCCCGCTTAGGATGGCCCGGCCATGACAACGGATGGACTGTGTTACGATCATTACCATGACCGACTGGCCCAAGATCAAAGCGCGGCGCACCATCGAGGTGTCGCCCTGGATGAAGGTGATCGAGCGCGCGGTCGAGTTCACCGATGGCGCCTCGCCCGAGCTGTATCACGCCGTCGCGCAGCAGGATTACATCGCCATCGTCGCGCGCACGCCCGACGGGCTCATGCCCATCGTGCGTCAATACCGCCCGGCCCTGGAGCGCTTCACCTGGGAATTGCCGGCGGGGCTGGTCGATCCGGGCGAGGACGCGGCCGAGACCTGCAAGCGCGAACTGATGGAGGAGACGGGCTTCCCGGCCCGCGCGGTCTATCCGTTGGGCACATTCGTCCCCTGCTCCGCCCGATTGTCAAATCGCATCCATTCGTTCTTTGTCGAAACGGGCGAGCGGGCCGAGGGTCAGGCGACCGAGGCCGGAATAGAGCAAAAACTTGTGACGCCGCGCGAACTGGGCGCGCTGATCCTCTCCGGCGACTTTGTGCTGCAGCTCCATGTCGGGGCCATCATGGTCGCCGGCATGCGCGGGCACATTGATTTAACGGGCTTTATGGCCCCCGCCGTGCAGCCCGCCGGGCGCTGAAAACCGGCCGTCCCGATGGGACCTTTTGACCTCTATCAATACCGTACATTGGAATGTGAGGAATCTCGTCTCGACAGCCCCCTGGAAGCCTTCTAAAAAAGGTCCATGTGGGGGGCGAGGAAGTAGAACATCATGAACTACAATAATTTTTTCGCATCTGCCCTGTCCAAATTGCGCGACGAGCGTCGCTACCGGGTCTTCGCCGATCTGGAGCGGATTGCCGGCCGCTTCCCGCACGCCGTGTGGCACGCCCCGCAGGGCGCGCGTGAGGTCGTGATCTGGTGTTCCAACGATTACCTCGGCATGGCGCAGCATCCCAAGGTGATCGGCGCCATGGTCGATGTCGCCGCGCGCATGGGCACCGGCGCCGGCGGCACCCGCAACATTGCCGGTACCAACCATCCGCTGGTCGAGCTTGAGCGCGAGCTCGCCGACCTGCACGCCAAGCCGGCCTCGCTCGTGTTCACATCCGGCTATGTGTCGAACCAGACCGGCATCCCGACCATCGCCAAGCTCTTGCCGAACTGCCTGATCCTGTCGGACGCGCTGAACCACAATTCGATGATCGAAGGCGTGCGCCAGTCCGGTTGCGAGAAGCAGATCTGGCGGCACAACGATGTCGCCCACCTCGAAGAGCTGTTGAAGGCGGCCGATCCGAACCGGCCGAAGCTCATCATCTTCGAGAGCCTCTATTCCATGGACGGCGACATCGCGCCGGTGCACGCGATCTGCGATCTCGCCGAGCGCTACAACGCCATGACCTATGTCGACGAGGTGCATGCGGTCGGCATGTATGGCCCGCGCGGCGGCGGCATCTGCGACCGCGACGATGCCATGAGCCGCGTCGACGTGATCGAGGGGACGCTGGCCAAGGCGTTCGGCTGCCTCGGCGGCTATATCGCGGGTTCGAAGGACATGGTGGACGCCGTGCGCTCCTACGCGCCGGGCTTCATCTTCACCACCGCGCTGCCGCCGGCGATCTGCGCCGCGGCGACCGCCGCGATCCGCCATCTCAAGACATCGGGCTGGGAGCGCGAACGCCACCAGGACCGCGCCGCGCGCGTGAAGGCGGTGCTCACCGCCGCCGGCCTGCCGGTGATGCCGAGCGACACGCACATCGTGCCGGTGCTGATCGGCGACGCCGAGAAGTGCAAGGCGGCGAGCGACCTGCTGCTCGCGGAGCACGGCATCTATATCCAGCCGATCAACTATCCGACCGTGCCGCGCGGCATGGAGCGACTGCGCATCACGCCGTCGCCCTATCATGACGACGTGCTGATCGACCGCCTCGCGGAAGCGCTGGTGGATGTGTGGGAGCGGCTCGACCTGCCGACCCGCCAGCAGGCAATCGCGGCGGAGTAGCCCGTTCCGGGTGTTCGGCAGGCCAAACCACAGGCCGAACTGGTCGCGATTATAGTGGTTTGCCGTATCGGGCGGGGCCGAGCTTCACGGCTTGGCATTGATACGGTATAAAACCGTCATGCTCGACAAATCGACCAGCGAAGTCTCGGCATTCAATCGGGGTGTATATGACGCCGCCGAGGGGCTGAGATTGCTGAATTTCACTCGGAATCCCGTCGCCAACGTCAAGCATATTTCTCGCCAGACAGTGTCCAGGTGGCTACGCGGATACGATCATGGCCAGGAACCCGCTCATCATTCGGAGCCGCTTTGGCGGCCTGACTATGAAAATGACGATGGCCAAATCGAGCTAAGCTTCCGCGACCTCATCGAGCTTCGGTTTGTGAAGGCATTCCGCGACCTTGGCCTCAGCCTGCCAACAATCCGTGAGTGCTTCAAACGGGCGGCCGATGAAGTGCAAGATGATCGGCCATTTTCAACTCAGCGATTCAGGACCGACGGAAAAACCATCTTTCTAGAGATCACCGACAAGCTCAAAGTCGAAGAAGGAAAGATGATCGACTTGCGACGTCGGCAAAATGTATTTCGTACGATCATCGAGCCAAGTCTTAGAGATCTGGAATTCGACGCCGATGTGGTGGCACGGTGGTTTCCGCTCGGAATTTCCCGTCGAAATATTGTCATCGATCCAAGCCGGGCATTCGGGCGCCCCATAGTGAATAGCGCGGGTGTGCCCACTGAGGTGCTCGCAAATGCTGTTGAGACAGAGGGATCGATCGATAAGGTCGCTCGCCTCTTTGAGGTCTCCTCGGCTGAAGTGCGAGAGGCGAGGTCCTTTGAGGAAAGACTCGCGGCTTGAGATTGTTGGTTGATCACAACCTCAGTCCTCGTCTCGCCAGATCAATTCAGTTATTATTCCCTGATCACCAAATTGTCGCACTCCGCGACAAATTCCCGCCCGATGTATCCGATATAGATTGGATAACCACTTTGGATGCCGAGGGCGGATGGGCCGTTCTGACGCGCGATCTTAGACTTCGAACTCGCCCACACGAGCGGGCAGCACTGGACCGCTCTCGGATTGTATATTTCTTCATCGGTGGTGCATGGCGCAGATATTCTGTGCCGGAAATGGCCGCGCGTCTAATTAGACTGATGCCCATCATGGCGACCCAAACCGAAATCGCCAGTAGTGGCCGATTCGAGTTGCCGATAAATGCTGGCTCCAAGCTCCGTCCGCACCGTGATTAGAGCGCGCGTGGTCACGGACGGCAAAACTCATCGATCCAACGGCGCTTGCATCGCTTCGGGCGCGCTTGCTGCAGAGACACGCTTCTGCTTGCGCGCGACCCGCCGCGCCACCATCGGCATCATCAGCGACACCATGAAGATGCGCAGCACGTGGTGCGCGCCGACATAGACCGGGTCGAGGTGCAGCGCGAGCGCCAAGAGCATCATGGCGTCGACCGATCCCGGCGCGAAGGCGATCATCACCTCCGGAATAGGCAGCGGCACCAAACTGATGAGGCCGGCGGCGAAGATGGTGGCGATCACCACAGCGACAGCGAACGAGCCGACGCCGGCGGCGGCAAAGCGCAGCAGCATGCGTAGGGGCGTGTTGGTGAAGCGCGCGCCGATGACGCCGCCGAGCGCGACCATCGCCGTGTTGGCGGCCCACCAGGGCGTACCGGCATGGATGAGCCCGGTGCCGTGCAGGAACGCCGACATGAACATGGCGCCGAACAACAAGCCTCCGGGAAAGCGCAGGCGCTGCGCCCCGTAGGCGGCGGCGCACGACGCGATGGTGAGGATCGCCAGTTCGTCGAACGAGGCGAGCGTCAGCGGCACGTGCGGGCGCGTCGCCTGGCCGGCGAAGCCGGCGGCCGCGAGCCCCGTCGGCAGTCCGACCGCCACGATCACCACGCGCAGGCTCTGCACGATCGCGATCGGGCGCAGGTCGGCGCCGAGATCGACGGCGAGGATCATCACCTGGGACATGCCGCCGGGCGCAGCGCCGAGATAGGCCGCCACCTTGTCCCAGCCATGCACGATCTGGAGATAGGCGGCGCCGGCGACGCTCACGAGCGCCATGGCCGCAAGCAGCACGGCGATGCTGAGCGGGTAGCTCGCCATGCCTTGCAGCGTCTCCGGCGTCACCACCGCGCCGAGCGAGATGCCGATCAGCACGTAGATCGCGATCTGCAGAAATCGCGGCACGTCCATCGGACGGCCAAGCAGCGCCGCGGTGGCGACGACGAGGATCGCGCCCGAGAGATAGCCGGCGGGGAACCCGGTCAGGCCGAGCACGAGGCCGCCGGTGCTCGCGAGCACGAGCGTCTCGGCGACGTTGCGGAAGGCGTCACGACGGCTGACGGCTGGCGCGGACACGGCGGGCATTCCGGCGGCGCCGCGCAACGCCCCCTGCGCCCCGGCCCCGTGACGCATCAATGCCGCGCGCAGCCGCACCCGTCAAATCGACGGCGATTTTCGGCGGAACCGGCTGATAGGTCTGCGATTCCGCCGGTCAGGCTTGATTGGACCTCGGTACCGTTCTGTGGTGTTTTAGCCTTTAGTAGAACCGTTCGCGTAAGCCGGGCCCTGCCCCGGATCTCTGGAGTCCGAATGCTCGAAGGCTGGGTCGTCGTCGCGGTGGCGCTTGCCTATATCGGTTTCCTGTTTCTCGTCGCGAGCTACGGGGACCAGGTGCGCAATCTCGGCCGCGAGGGCCGCACCCGGCTGCTGATCTACCCGCTGTCGCTGGCGATCTACTGCACGTCCTGGACCTTCTTCGGTTCGGTCGGCACCGCCTCGCGCACCGGCTACGAGTTCCTCACGATCTATATCGGCCCGACGCTGTTTCTCGGCCTGTTCTCGCCGCTTCTCATCCGCATCGTGCGGCTGGCCAAGGCGCAGAACACCACCTCGATCGCCGACTTCATCGCCGCGCGCTACGGCAAAGGCCAGGCAGTGGCTGCGATCGTCGCGCTGATCGCCATCGTCGGCACCATCCCCTACATCGCGCTCCAACTCAAAGCGGTGTCGGCTTCGCTCGAGACCATCCTCGCGCACATCACGGCGCATGGCGATGTCACGCGGCCCGTGCTCGGCGACATCGCGCTGTTCGTGTCGCTGTCGATGGCGACGTTTGCCGTGCTGTTCGGCACGCGCCACATCGACGCCACCGAGCATCAGGACGGATTGATGCTGGCGATCGCCGCCGAGTCGATCGTCAAGCTGTTCGCCTTCCTCGCCGTCGGCATCTTCGTGACCTTCTGGATGTTCGGCGGCCCGGGCGCGCTGTTCGAGGCGGCGCGGCAGCATGCCGAGACGGCCGCCATCCTCACGCGCGAGCCGGCGTTCGATTCGATGCTCGCCGGCACCGTGCTCTCCTTCCTGGCGATCATCCTGCTGCCGCGCCAGTTCCATGTCGCGGTGGTGGAGAACAACAACGAGAACGAGATCCGGCGCGCCGCCTGGCTGTTTCCGCTCTATCTCGTGCTGATCAATCTGTTCGTGGTGCCGATCGCGCTCGCCGGCCTTCTGACCTTTGCGCCCGGCGCGGTGGACAGCGACATGTTCGTGCTGGCGCTGCCGCTGCACGCCGGCTCCAACGTGCTGACCATCGTCGCCTTCGTCGGCGGCCTGTCGGCGGCAACCGCCATGGTGATCGTGGAATCGGTCGCCCTTTCGATCATGGTGTCGAACGATCTCGTGATGCCGCTGGTGCTGCGGCGGCGCGGCACGCTGCTCAGCGGCAGCGGCAATGTCGGCTCGCGTCTCTTGGCGGTGCGCCGAATCGCGATCTTCGCCATCCTGCTGCTCGCTTACATGTATTACCGCTCGGCCGGCGAAGCGCAGCTCGCCTCCATCGGCCTCCTCTCATTCGCCGCGGTCGCGCAGCTTGCGCCCGCTTTCTTCGGCGGCCTGATCTGGCGCCGCGCCACCGCCGGCGGCGCCATCGCCGGCATGATCGCGGGCATCCTGGTGTGGTTCTATACGCTGCTGCTGCCGACCTTCGCCGACATCGGCGTGGTCGGGCAGCGCATCATCGTCGATGGGCCGTGGGGCTTATCGATGCTGCGGCCGCAGCATCTGTTCGGGCTCGATCTCTCGCCGCTGGTGCACGGCGTGTTGTGGAGCCTCGGGCTCAACATCCTGCTCTATATCGGCGTGTCGCTGCGGCGCGAACCCTCGTCCATCGAACGGCTGCAAGCCAACACCTTCGTGGCGTCCAATCTGGCGCCGATCGCGCCGAGCTTCCGGCTTTGGCGCTCGTCGGTGACGGTGGAAGAGCTCACCGACACCGTGGGGCGCTATCTCGGCGAGGACCGCACGCGCACGGCCTTCGAGAACTTCGCGGCCACACACCGCGTCAGTCTGGCGCCCAAAGACGAGGCCGACGTCCGTCTCGTGCGCAATGCCGAGCACATCCTCGCCTCGGCGATCGGCGCCGCCTCGTCGCGGCTGGTGCTGTCGCTGCTCCTGCGCAAGCGCACGGTCTCGACCAGGGCCGCGCTCAAGCTGCTCGACGATGCCAATGCGGCGATCCAGTACAACCGCGAGATCCTGCAGACGGCGCTCGATCACGTTCGCCAGGGCATCGCGGTGTTCGACAAGGACTTGCAGCTCATCTGCTGGAACCGGCAGTTCGGCGAAATCCTCGATCTGCCGCCGGGCCTGATCCGCGCCGGCATCGGCCTCGCCGACTTCCTGCGCTTTACCGGCACGCGCGGCGATGTCGCGCCCGGGCGGCTCGAGGCCTACGTCCAGCAGCAGACCGAGCGCTATGTGTCCGGCAGCGAGCCGTTCCTCGAGCGCATGGCCGAGCCCGGGCCGGTGATCGAAGTCCGCGCCAACCGCATGCCGGACGGCGGCATCGTCACCACCTACACCGACATCACGGCGAGCGTCGAAGCCGCGGAAGCACTGGAGCGTTCCAACGAGACGCTGGAGCGGCGCGTGCAGGAGCGCACCGAGGAACTCACCCGGCTCAACGCCGCGCTCGCCCACGCCAAAGGTGAAGCCGACGCCGCCAACATCTCCAAGACCAAATTTCTCGCGGCGGCGAGTCACGACATTCTGCAGCCGCTCAACGCCGCGCGGCTCTACGTCACCAGCCTCACCGAGCGCAATGAAGGACAACAGGACCGCCGCCTGGTCGACAACATCGATGCCTCGCTCGAAGCGGTGGAGGAAATCTTCGGCGCCCTGCTCGATATTTCGCGGCTCGACACAGGCGTGATGCGGGCGGAATTCATGAGCTTCCGCATCGACGAACTGATGCGGCAGATCATCATCGAGTTCGCGCCGCTCGCCGCCGCCAAGAGGCTCGAACTGACTTATGTGCCGTGTTCGCTGGTGGTGCGCTCGGACCGCCGCCTGCTGCGGCGGCTGGTGCAGAACCTCGTCTCCAACGCAATCAAGTATACGCCGTCCGGCCGCGTGCTGATCGGCTGCCGCCGCCGCGGGGGCGCCTTGCGTATCGACGTGTACGACACCGGCGTGGGAATCCCTGAGTCCAAGCACCGCGACATCTTCATGGAGTTCCGCCGGCTCGATCAGGGCATGCGGATTGCGCGCGGCCTGGGGCTAGGCCTCTCGATTGTCGAGCGTGTGGCGCGCGTGATCGGCAGTACGGTGTCGATGGACTCGGTGCCGGGCCGCGGCTCGCATTTCGCCGTCACCGTCCCGGTGTCGAACGCGGCGCCCGTGGAAATGCCGGCGCGCGACGATGCGCGGGTCGATCCCGGCCAGCTCGCCGGCACGGTCGCGCTGTGCATCGACAACGAGCCATCGGTGCTCGAGGGGATGGAGACGCTGCTGCGGGGCTGGGGCTGCGAGGTGATCACAGCGCCCGATCTGGAGCTGGCGTTGCGGGCGATCGCCGCGGGCACGACGATGCCGAACGGGCTGCTGATCGATTACCACCTCGACTACGGTAACGGCATCGACGCGATCGTCACACTGCGCCGCCACTGCGGCGACATTCCCGCCATCCTGATCACCGCCGACCGGACACCGGCCGTACGCGAGCAGGCGCGCGCCGAGGGCATTCAATTGTTGAACAAGCCCTTGAAGCCGGCAGCGCTGCGCGCGCTGCTGGCGCAATGGCGCGTGCATCGCGTGGCCGCCGCGGAGTAGCTGCTTCCCTCTCCCCGTACTTACGGGGAGAGGGTGGCGAGCAAAGCGAGCCGGGTGAGGGGCAGTAGCCTTGCACGGCCCCTCACCCGCGCACGCTCAGCTACGCTTCCGCGTGCGCACCCTCTCCCCGCTTCGCGGGGCGAGGGAAGAGAGCATGCGGCACGCTCCTGCCACTGCACGAAACTGAAAAGCCTACCCCTCCACGCCGAGCGGCCATTGGCCGGCTTCGATCTTGGCGGCAGCGATCACGGCCTGCGTGCGGCTCTCGACGCCGAGCTTCTGCAGGATCGCCGAGACGTGCGCCTTCACGGTCGCTTCCGAAACACCGAGCTGGAAGGCGATCTGCTTGTTGAGCAGTCCCTCCGACAGCATCATCAGCACGCGCACCTGCTGCGGCGTCAGCGTCGCCATGCGCGCCATCAGTTCGGCCGCCTCGGCGTCGGAGCCGCCGGTGAGGTCGATATCAGGCGGCGTCCAGACGCCGCCGCCGAGGATACGGGAGATCGCCGCGCGCATCGCATCGACGCCGAGCGTCTTGGGGATGAAGCCGGACGCGCCGAATTCCATGCAGCGGCGGATGGCGGCGGGATCGTCATTGGCCGAGACCACGACCACCGGCACACCGGGATATTGCGCGCGCAAGTACATCAGGCCGGAGAAGCCGCGTGCCCCCGGCATGGTCAGGTCGAGCAGGACGAGATCGATATCGCCGCCGCGCTCGAGCAACTCCACAACTTCGTCGAACGTGCCGGCCTCGGCAATGTCCACGCGCTCCAGCAAACCGGAAACCGCTTCGCGCAGCGCGCCGCGAAACAGAGGATGATCGTCGGCGATTACCAGCCGATACTGCAAGTCTTCGCTCAACCGCACATCCCTTCGTGTCGAACTTCGGCGGCCATTCGCCGCACGACCCTTCTTTGCGACGAATTGTGGCCGGCTGGCAATGTTCCACCCCCGTGAGTTCACGCGCAAGTGCTTCGGTACCCACCATAAAATGGACCGGGGCGGGAAATAGTCATTCTGGAAAACTGACGGTTGTTCTAGCTTCTACGGAGTAAACGTAGCCTAAAGTCTAATATGGTTCCGTGGACCCAGGGACCTAGATTTGGCTGTGGCGCCATGCGGGACCCGCGTCCCCCAGTGGGGCATTCCCCCTCGGACACGTGCGGCCCCCTGGCGCGGTCATAAGGCGTTCGAAAATCGCCAACAGCCTAGGGGGGCGTCCCAATGTCTACAGTGGCAGCAACAAGTGCCCGTGCATCGGGCATGTCGAAGGACGAGAAGTTCGTTATTTTCGCTTCGTCGCTCGGCACCATCTTCGAGTGGTACGATTTCTACCTCTACGCGGTGCTGGCGCCATTCTTCGCCTCTCTGTTCTTTCCCTCAGGCAATGACACGGCGGCGCTGCTGTCGGCCTTCGCCACCTACGCGGCAGGGTTTCTTGTGCGCCCGTTCGGCGCCGTGATCTTCGGCCGCGTCGGCGACCTCGTCGGCCGCAAATACACATTCCTCGTTACCATCATGGTCATGGGCAGCGCGACATTCCTCGTCGGCGTGCTGCCGACCTTCGCCAGCATCGGCTGGCTGGCGCCCATCCTCCTCGTGACACTGCGTCTGCTGCAAGGCCTGGCGCTGGGCGGCGAATACGGCGGAGCGGCAACTTATGTCGCCGAACATGCACGGCCGAACGATCGCGGCTACGCGACGAGCTTCATCCAGACGACCGCGACGATTGGCCTGCTTCTGGCCCTCATCCTCATCGCGCTCTGCCGCGGCAACATGCCGACCAAGGACTTTGCCGAATGGGGCTGGCGCATTCCCTTCCTGATCTCGGTCGTCCTCTTGGTATTCTCGGTCTACATCCGCCTCAAGCTGAATGAGAGCCCGATCTTCGCGAAGATGGCAGCCGAGGGGAAAGGCTCGACGGCCCCGCTGACCGAAAGCTTCTTCCATTATCCGAACAACAAGTACGTGCTGCTCGCGCTGCTCGGCGCCACCGCCGGCCAGGGCGTGGTCTGGTACACGGGCCAGTTCTACGCGCTGTTCTTCCTGACCATCACGTTGAAGGTCGACTACATCACGGCTTACGAGCTGATCGGCCTGTCGCTTCTGATCGGAACGCCGTTCTTCATCGTCTTCGGCTGGCTCTCGGACCGCATCGGCCGCTTGAAGATAATCCTGGCGGGCTGCGCCATCGCGGCGATCACCTTCTTCCCGCTATTCCAGGGCCTGACGCACTACGCGAACCCGGATCTCGAGGCCTTCGCGGCCAAGAACCCGATCACCGTCGCAGCCGATCAATCGAGCTGCAACTTCCACATCTTCGTGGGACCGTGGTCGAAGTTCACGGATTGCGACCGGGCACAGGACTTCCTCACCAAGTCGGGACTGTCCTTCAAGATCATCAGCACGCCGGGGATCCAATCGGTCAACCTGGATATCGCGGGGACCCAGGTCCAGGGCTGGGACAATGCAAAGTGGACGGCGGCGCTCGCCGCCAAAGGCTTCCCGAAGACGGCGGACCCGGCGAAGATCAATTGGTTCATGACCGAATTGATCCTGGTCATCATGGTGATCTACGTGACCATGGTGTACGGGCCGATCGCCGCGTTCCTGGTCGAGATGTTCCCGACCAAGATCCGCTACACGTCGATGTCGCTGCCTTATCACATCGGCAACGGCTGGTTCGGCGGCATGCTGCCGTTGCTGGCCACCGCGATCGTGGCGGCGACCGGCAATATCTACAACGGCCTTTGGTACCCGATCATCGTGGCGTTGATGACGCTGGTCATCGGTTTCATCTTCCTGCGCGACACCAAGGGTGTGGATATCTCGACCGGATCCGGTGTCGAAATCCAAAGGGGCTGATGGGGGCGATGCCGGCGGCGATGGGGGCGCCGCCGGCCTTTCCTTGCGACGACACTGCAGATCGAGCAAACGCTCCGCTATGCGGAGCGTTCTTGTTGGCGGCTGCCGATGAATTGCAGCAGCACCTCGCGGCTGTGCGGCCGGCGCCGGTGCTCGACGAGATAGATGCCCTGCCAGGTGCCGAGGGCCAGCGCGCCTTGCGCCACCGGGACATGCAGGGAGACGCCGTTGAGCATCGCTTTCACATGCGCCGGCATGTCATCCGGCCCCTCGACATCGTGGATCCAGGGGGCGTCCTCCGGCGCCAGGCGGTCGAGCGCGGCGACCAGGTCGGTTTGCACATCGGGGTCGGCGTTCTCCTGGATGCAGAGCGACGCCGAGGTGTGGCGCAGATAGATGAGCAGCACGCCGTCGCCGGCGCCGATCTTGGTGACGAAATATTTCGCGTCGCCGGTGATCTCGGTGAGGCCGGCGCCTGGCGTCTCCACGCGCAAGCTCGCGCCGGCGATGAGCTGTGGCGTTGATTGGACGATCGCTGACAGGCGGCCTGGCATGGGATGCTTCGATGATCTGAGAACGGATCGGCTCTTAGGCACTCAGTTCTTGCGCGTCATGTCGTCTTGAAGAGTCTTCATCATGTCCATCAGGCGGCGCCAGGCGTTCTCGACCGCCGCCCGCGCGCGCGCGATGTCCTCGTCGGTGGGCATTTTCAGGCCGCCGCCTTGGTCGGATTTCGGGGTCAAATCGCCGGGCGGCCGCGGCGGTGCTGACGGCGCGGGCGGTGGCGACGCGCGCAGTGCGGCGTTTTCCTGCCTGAAACGCTCGACCTGCTCGCGCAGCCGCTCGATCTCCTGCTCGAGCGCGGCGCGCTCTTCCGGTACGGTCTGGCAGGCCCAGCCGACGGCATGCGCCGAGCACAACGTGACTTGGCCCGTTTGCGTGTCGAGCCGCAGGAAGCCATCCTCGACGCGATGGAAACTGTATCGGCCTGGCGGCGAGGCCGGCGCCGGCGGGACATCGTCCTGTCCTGCGGCAGGCGGCGCAGGCGTTCGTGCGCCGGGCGGCGACGGACTATCCGCCGGCGGGGCCGGAGCGGTCGCAGGCGGGGCCTCCGGGACCGAGGCCGGCCCCGACAACGGCGTCGCATCCTCCACCACGATGATGCGCGGATCGGCCAAAGCAGGCGCCGCAACGATCGTGAGAGCGATGACGAACAGCGTGATCCGCATGACGGTGTCGCTCCTCCGTTCGGGGCCAGGATGTGGCGCCATCGTACCATCCCGGACAAGCGGTCCGCACCCGATCCGCCACGCTTGCCTGTTGATGACGCTTCCACACCGCGCGAAAGGCCCGCCAGCAAGGCGGAAAATTACGCGTTTCCTCCTGCTTATCAAATACTTATGCGCCGATCACGGTTCCTTGACTCAGGGTGACACGATCAGTATGGTCCGCGCGGCTTTTTAGGGCGGCGGGGACGCAAGCGAGGCCTTAAACACGCGGGTCGGTAAGCATGGCTGACGGCACGCGCGATAAGGGCAAACGCAACGAACCGTCGGACGAGGAAGCTGCTCTCTCCGCGAGGCTCCAGCGTCTCGGCGAACGGCTCAACACTGTGAGCCGGCCTTCCGAAAACGACTCCGGTCCTCGTCAGGCGGCCGACGCTTCGGCCTTCGCTCGCGGTTTCCGGCTGTCGACCGAACTGGTCGCAGGCGTGCTCGTGGGCGCCGGGCTTGGCTGGCTGATCGACCGCTGGCTGGGGATATCGCCGTGGGGGCTCATTGTGTTTCTGATGCTTGGCTTCGCCGCCGGTGTACTCAACGTCATGCGGGCGGCCGGTGTCGCCTCCAATAGGCAATTAAACGACTAAGTCCATGGCCGCCGACCCAATCCATCAATTCCGCATCGTCGATCTCTTCCCGGTCACCAAGATCGGCAACACCGAGATCTACTTCACCAACTCATCGCTCTTGATGCTGGTGGCCGTCATCGGCCTCACGGTGTTCCTGGTGGCCGCCACCGCGCGGCGCGGCCTGGTGCCGTCGCGCTTCCAATCGGCGGCGGAGATCTCCTACGAATTCGTCGCCACGACGATTCGCAGCACCGCCGGCGCGGAGGGCATGAAGTTCTTCCCCTTCGTGTTCACGCTGTTCATGTTCGTCTTGACGCTGAACATGCTGGGGCTGATCCCCTACTCGTTCACCGTCACCAGCCACATCATCATCACCGCCGCGCTGGCGATCATGGTGTTCCTCATCGTGCTGATCTACGGCCTGAAGCTGCACGGGCTGCACTTCTTCAATCTGTTCGTGCCGAAGGGCGTGCCGGTCTACATCCTGCCGCTGATCGTGGCGATCGAGATCCTGTCCTTCGTGTCGCGCCCGATCTCGCACAGCGTGCGTCTGTTCGCCAACATGCTGGCCGGCCACATCACGCTGCAGGTGTTCGCGGGCTTCATCATCCTGCTCGGCGCCGGCCTCGGCGCGGTCGGCTGGATCGGCGGCATTTTGCCCTTTGCGATGATCGTCATCCTTTATGCGCTGGAGACACTGGTCGCGTTCCTGCAGGCCTATGTCTTCGCCATCCTCACTTGCATCTATCTCAACGATGCGATTCACCCGGGCCACTAACGGCCCTGAACCGAACACGCGGAACTTAAAAAAAGGAGTTTGTTATGGATCCAGTGGCAGCGAAGTACATCGGCGCGGGCATCGCCTGCATCGGCATGGGCGGCGCCGGCGTCGGCGTGGGCATCATTTTCGGCAACTATCTCGCCGCGGCGATCCGCAATCCGTCGGCCGCCCAGGGCCAGTTCGGCAACCTGATCTTCGGGTTCGCCATCACCGAAGCGCTCGGCATCTTCTCGCTGCTGATCGCGCTGCTGCTGCTGTTCGCGCTCTAAGCATCAAGAGCGCGTAAGCGCTGGAGCTGACGATGGCCGAGACGACGCATACCACAGTGACCGAGCACGTTCCGAAGGGCGAGGAACACGGCGGCTTTCCGCCGTTCCAGGCGCAGACCTTCGCCTCGCAGCTCATCTGGCTGGCGATCGCGTTCGTCCTGCTCTACGTGCTGATGTCGAAGCTGGCGCTGCCGCGGGTGGCTTCGATCATCGAGGCCCGCCAGAACAAGATCGATGGCGACATCGCCGAAGCCGGACGGCTGAAGACGCAGTCCGACGACGCGGTCGCGGCCTACGAGAAGGCACTGGCCGATGCCCGCGCCCGCGCGCAGGCCATCGCCAACGAGACGCGCGACAAGCAGCACGCCGCGGCGGAAGCCCGGCGCAAGACGCTCGAGGACGAGCTCAACGGCAAGCTGTTGGAGGCGGAGAAATCCATTGCCGCCACCAAGCAGGCCGCCATGGCGAACGTCCGCGGCATTGCCGAGGACGCCACGCGCGCCATCGTCGAGCGCCTGCTCGGCACGGTGCCGAGCGACCAGGCGGTGACCGACGCGGTCGCCACCGCCTTGAAGAACTGAGGAGGCGATCTTGCTCGAAGACGCAGAAGTTTGGGTCACGCTGGCCTTTCTCGTGTTCGTTGGCGTGCTCGTCTATTTCGGCGTGCCCAAGCTCGTCGCCAAGTCGCTCGACGAACGCGCCGCCCGCATCAAGGGCGATCTCGACGAGGCCAAGAAGCTCAAGGACGAGGCGGCGCAGTTGCTCGCCGAGTATGAGCGCCGCCGGCATGAGGCCGAGAGCGAGGCGGAGGGGATCATCTCCGGCGCCAAGGCCGAGGCGGAGCGGATGGCGAGCGAGGCCAAGGCCAAGATCGAGGACTTCGTCTCCCGCCGCACCAAGATGGCCGAAACCAAGATCGCCCAGGCTGAAGCCCAGGCGGCCGCCGACGTACGCAGCGCCGCGGCCGATGCGGCCGTCGCCGCCGCCGAGCGCATCCTGACCCTGGAAGCCAAAGGCGACCGCGCCAGTGCACTCATCGCCAAGGGTATCGACGACGTGCGCAAGAAGCTCAACTGAGCGGCGCGCGAAATCATATTCGATAAAAATGGCCGGGCTTGCCCGGCCATTTTCATTTAGAGCAGGCTGCGTTTGCGTCGCACCTTGCTCCGCTCATTCCCGCGTAAGCGGAAATCCAGAAAGTTTAGGAAAACCAGGCTTTAAGAGCTGGGTCCCCGCATCCGCGGGAACGAGCGGAGCGATTCCGGGTGAACGCAACACGCTCTAGGTGTGAGCTTTCAATAGGTTGTCCATCCGGTCCGGACCAGGGAAGCTGAAGTTGTCGAGGCTTCAGTTTTCTCAGGAGGAGGACCGGATGAACATCCATAAGAATGCCCGTCTGACGCCCTCGGGTCGAGAGCGGATCGTGC
>DATARB010000352.1:0-1906 GCA_036264375.1 Pseudolabrys sp. | reverse complement strand
GCGGCAATGTGTCCAATACAACCCCGAGGATCGTGCGGTGACGGGATATAAAATCGTTACCGCACGGGCGCTTGACGCGACAGATAACCTACAGCCGGTAACTTTACCTTCGTCGCGCAGTCGCGCCTCGAGCACCAAATGCGGGCCGTCCGGCATTTGCGGCCGCGCTGAGCGCATCGAAGGCTGGGCGGCTGCGCTGCGCTAAAGAAGCCGCGGTCCGCTCCGCGTCAGGCGCCGCCACTCATCCCATTTATCTTCAGGACGGTGGGACCAGCGGCGGCCCGTGATCAGCGCAAAGGGTAGGGGGTTCTGAAAGTCTTCACGCTCCGAGGGGCGCGAACCGCGCCGCCGCTCACGCGGAGATTTTTTCCGGAAATTCGATGTGGGGTATGCACAGTAGAGTGACCTCTAGATACTGCTCGCATAGATAGGTGGTGCTGTGTAAGACAGGGGCCGCCCGTCACTGCGCTTCGTCAACCAGCGCGCGTATCGATCTGCATAATTGAAGGCGACGCGGTCGAGACGCTGCTGGCATGTTCGACCGGCATGTCCTCCTGCGCAAAGGTATCGAGGCGCTTGGGGCGACGATGAAACGCGCCGATGGCGGCCTGCACGCCGGCGGCATCAGCAGCCCCCGAGGGCTACGGAACGACCAGCTCGAACCCCTGGTGCTGATAGCGCCGGCTCGCCTGTCGCGCGAGACGGCGCGCCTTCGCGCGGCACGCCTTCGGGGCCACGATCAAAGCGGCTGAGGATAGCAAAAAGTGGCGAAATCTGATGAGTTTCGAGCCCCCGACCGATAAAAATCATTTCGCTTATCCCGTTGTCCCAGGTTCATCAATATCTTCGGCTGACAAGTGACCGCGATGTCGGGTCCGTTGCGAGAGGCTTGAGGCGTCCTGCCAGGTGCCGGTGGCGGTCTTACGACGCCGTGGCTGACGCCGGACGGTGACAACGCCCTTGCGCGGATTGTCGCGACCAATGATGTCCCAATAGCTCGTCGGCTGACGGCGTGACGCAACCCCGAGTACGGTCTCGAATGAGACATGCCGGTCGAAGCGGCGGTTGTGACGGAAGACGAACTCGTTGAGATAGCTGTCGATGTGCTTTTGGCGCAGGCCATGGTAGGTGCCGAGCCTCCACCGCGTCATCAGCGAGAAGACGTGGCCAATCCAAGGTAGTGGTAGCACAACATGGCCCGCCACCGTGCCGACCGTCCGCGGGTCGTGCCGATAATCGGTCAGCCCGGGATATGATCTGTGCCTGTCGGTCAGCAGCGTCGTCCCAGGCTTCACGTTGGCCCGCACAAAGGCTTCAAGGCAAGCTGCGGAGTTGTCCGCCATCGCGGCGAGACGGATGCGACCAGGCAGAGTGTCCAGATATTTTGCCCCGTTGCGCCGAGGCTTTGCCTGGTCGGTCCTGCGATCGATCAACTCGACGGCGCCGGCGACGAGGATCGTCCCGGATTTCGCGGGATCGAAGAAGCTGCTGTCGGTCCGAAAAGGGATCTCCGCCGGATCGACGACCACGACGCCCTCTAGCGGCTCGCGCTCCGGATCGACCATCGACCGCCGGAGTTTCTGCGTCAGCAACCAGGCGGTCTTATAGGTGATAGCGAGCTGTGCCGCGAACTGCAGCGCCGACATGCTGGTGGGATGGGTTGCCATGAGGTGCGCGGCCCAAAACCATACCGTCAACGGCAACTTCGAGCGGTGCATCACCGTGCCGGCGGTGATCGACGTCTGGCGACCGCAGTCGAGGCATTCGTAAGTGTGCGCCCGGCTCTTCAGCAATGCGGCCCGCCCGCCGCCGCACGCGGGGCAGACAAAGCCCTCGGGCCAGCGCCGCGCGACCAGGAACGCCGCGCAACTCGCCTCGTCCGGAAAGGTCGCGTGGAATTCAGTCA
>DATARB010000349.1:0-16634 GCA_036264375.1 Pseudolabrys sp. | reverse complement strand
CTGCTGCCGCAACTGGTGGACGAAACGCCGGCAGAACGCCGCACCCGCGCGGAGATCATGGGCGATAATATCCGGGTCGGCCATCCTTGGGCCGGCATTCGGTTTGACGCCAGCCTCCTGAAGCGGCCGATGGCGACGGCTGATGCGATGATGGAGAACCTGATGCGCCATTACGGCGATCTTCGGCTCGCCGCTTTGCCGGAGCAGCGAGGCGAGATCGAGCAATTGCGCCGCGAGATCGCCCGCGTGCTGGTGAAGGGCGAGGGCGGCATCGAGCATCTCGCTAAGGCGAACGGCATCTCGGTGCGGACGCTCCAGCGGCGGCTGAAAGATGCCGGCTTGAACTACTCCGACCTGCAGAACGACGTGCGAAAAACCCTGGCGCTGAACCTCTTGGAAAACGAGACTCTGGCTCTGGCGGAAATCGCTTTTTCGCTCGGCTACTCCGAAGTCAGCGCGTTCAATCACGCCTTCCGGCGCTGGATCGGCCAATCGCCGGGCGACTATCGTCGACTGCGCGCCGTTCATTCCAAATCCGCCGCACCGAAGAAGTCGGAGGCGCCCCGCTAGCGCATCGATTTGAATGACGTCGCTCGGCTAGTCTCTGGCGGCCGCCTGCCGGCCGCGGGGCGCTTCTTGCCGGGTTCGATGGCGGCTTTGCCTGCGGTTCGCCGAGATTTCGAGCTGTAGCCCCACCGGATCCCACCCTGCTGATGTCGCTTATTGGCCCCGAAACCGGCCTATCGACAGCGCTGAATAACGTCCGGAGTGGCAAAACACACTCAAGTTGGACGTACCGGCATGTCGCAGTGCGACCCCGAACGAACTCGGCGCGGGGCCAGTGTCTCAACTGCGATAGGCAGGCTCTTCCCGCTCAAGCGTGCGCTTGGTGCTTTCGAGATGTAGCCGCCGGATTCGGCATCGCCGTCGCGCATCTGCTTTGCTGCGGCGGCGGCAACAATGTCTCGCCCCGCTGCTTCGAAACACGCGGGCAAGCGTAATGCTCGTTTTACTGCTTCTATACTTAGATGCGAGTCCATCCGTGCGCGATCGGCCCGCCCCGCTTTGCCGAGGCCGATCACGCCGGCGGACCGAACTGTTTCTGACTTACCGGAAGCTCCCTGTTTACAAACGTGTCGTCGCCACGCGCACAGTACATATTGGCGCAATCATGGTTGCCGGGTTTTATAGAATGTGTGAATAGACGCCATCAAGCTGGGCTTCGTAAGGCACGGCCGCAGCGGGGAAGGAAACGCGTGTGACGCAAGAACCCGAGATCGATATTGGCGACATCATTGATGCGCAGACGTTACGCGTCTTCAACATCAAGCTTTTGGTTTGGTCCTTTCTTATGGTCATGGCGGATGGCTATGACTTCTCTGCAGCAGGCTTCGCCGCGCCATCACTGATAAAAGCCTGGCACATCCAGAACCTCGCCGCCTTGGGACCAGTGTTCAGCGCGAGCCTTGTCGGGATTGCCTTGGGCGCACCGCTTCTCGGGTACGTTGCCGACCGGATCGGCCGGAAAACTACGCTCATTACTGGGGCGGTCATCTTCGGGGTGCTCACGCTGGTGGCGACCCAGGCGTCCGGTGTGATGCCGTTTCTGATTCTGCGTGTCCTCGCAGGAATCGGCCTCGGTGGCGTTATGCCGATCTCGATAGCGCTGAACACCGAATATGCACCTCGCCGCCTTCGGGCGACATTGGTGACGCTCATGTTCTGCGGCTTTTCCGTCGGCGTTGGCTTGCCGGGCTTCGTGGCTGCCTGGCTTGTCCCGTCTTACGGTTGGCAGGCCATCTTCCTGTTCGGCGGATTATTCCCGTTGGTCATCGCCGCATGTGTGGCTTTCACATTGCCGGAATCTGCAAAATACCTGGTCCTGCAAGGAAACAGGCATAAGGAACTGGTGGCGATCGTGCGCAAACTGGCGCCCAGTCTTACCATTCCGGTGAACGCACGTTTTGTCATGCGCGAGGAGACGCAATCCGGCAGACCCAGCTTCGGCCAGCTCTTCGCGGGCGATCTGGCGGTGAAAACGCCACTGCTTTGGGTGCTGTTTGCGACTGTCGGTATGGTTTTGTATTTTATCCAGACTTGGTCCCCAACCTTGCTCGGCAGTGTGGGGGTGTCGCCTGCTCATGCCGCGATCGCCACCACGCTGTACCAGATCGGTTCGCTCGCAGGTACGCTGGCGCTTGGCCTGCCAATTGACCGCTATGGCATGCGGCCGCTCACGGTCGCGCTTGTGCTCGCAGTTCCGTCGGTTGCGTGCCTTGGCCTGCCCGGGCTGAGTGAGCCCGTTTTGATGGGGCTTTTCTTCGTTTGCGGCGCGCTCACCATCGGTGGACAGAATGCCCTGAGCGCGGTCGCGGGAATGATTTATCCCTCCTTCATTCGTGCCAACGGGGTGGGGACTTGTTTCGCAATCGTCCGTGTGGGGTCGATCATCGGCACCATGACCGCCGGGTTTCTTATCGCGTCCAAGGTGCCAATGGAGAAGCTGTTCCTGATTACAGCCGTTCCCATGGCTATTGCCGTAATTGCCGCCTACCTGCTGGGCCGTGTGCATATCCATCAGCACGCGGCGCCGGCCGCGGTGCCACAGACGGTGGAAGCGGACTGATGGCACGGGACGCATCGTCGCCCCATTCATTCACAGCCTTCATTCACTTCATGGCTGGCGGGAGGGATCGAGACGGGGCCCATCGCCCCGGAGAGATAGGTCCCGCTCATAACGGCTCTATAAAGAGAGACGGAGACCGTCGCATATCAGAGCCTAACCCACCAAAGGTCGGCTTTTCACGGCGGGGCTCCCATGGTTCAACTGGCGCGACAGAAGAACCGATCGCAACGGATCCCCGATAAGCAAACCGGACGAAAACATATCATGCGCACAATCACGCTCGAAGAGCACTTCGCCTCCCCCGCTTTCTTCGACGGTCCGGCCCGCTTCCTCAAAGAGCGCGCGGAAAAGATCGGCGGTCGTTACACCTATGTAGTCGATCGGCTGTGCGATCTTGGCGACAGGCGTCTGGCTGAAATGGATGCCGCCGGCATCGATATGCAAGTCCTGTCGCTCGCGGCGCCCGGCGTTGAACAGATGGAGGCAGCGGAGGCTGTCCCGATGGCGAGCGCGACCAACGACTACCTCGCCGAGGCGGTAGCGAAACATCCGACCCGCTTCGCCGGTTTCGCGGCGCTACCGACGGGTGCGCCGAAACAGGCGGTCACCGAGTTGGAACGGCGAGTACGCGAGGGCTTCAAGGGCGCCGTCATCAACGGACACAATCAGGGGCGCTACCTCGACAATCAGTTCTATTGGCCAATTCTGGAGTGCGCGGAGGCGTTGAACGTCCCGATCTATCTCCATCCCACCCCGCCGCCGCAGCCGGTGATCGAGGCCTCCTATAGCGGCTTCTCTCCGATGGTGACCGACATGCTCGCGGGAGGCGCCTGGGGCTGGCACATTGAGACTGCGACCCACATGCTGCGCATCGTGCTCGGCGGCACGTTCGACCGCTTTCCTAAGCTCCAGTTCATCATCGGTCACATGGGCGAGGGACTACCCTTCTTTTTTCGGCGGCTCGACATCATCCCTATGGCGACGACCAAGTTACAACGCCCCATCGTCGACTACCTGAAAGAAAACGTTCACTACACTTTTGCCGGCCTGAACTTCCCGCCCACCTTCCTTGATCTCCTATTGGAGCTCGGCGGTTTCGATCGAATTATGTTCTCGGCCGACTATCCCTACCAATCCATGCAGCAGGCGCGAGCATTCCTGGATCAGCTGCCCGCTAGTAAATCCGATATTGAGCGCATTGCGCATGGCAATGCCGAGCGGCTGCTGAAATTGTAGCAGACAACGAAGCTGTGGTGGCGACGGACGTCCGCGGACAGGCGTCAGCATTTGACGCCGTCCGGAACGCACTTAGACTCGCTTACGGGCAGCTTTCGACGTGGCAATCGTACGCTTTGGCTATTTCAACTGGGCTTTGACGAGATCGATGCCCACTTGTACGCACTGCTCGTCCACGCCGGGCGAGCCGGAAAGCCCGATACCGCCAATAACGTCGTCGCCGGCCTTGATTGGCACTCCGCCAGGGATTGCGATTACGTTCGGCAGTGTGACCTGCTGTTTCACGACCGCATCTCCAGCCTCAAGCTTTTTCGAATACTGATCGGTGGTCTGGCGGAACGTGCGCGCCGTATAAGCCTTGCGCCGTGCGTTCTCCATTGTATGCGGGCTCGCATTGTCGTAGCGCATCGCAACGAGCGTATCGCCAGCGCGGTCGACTACCACCACCGACGTGTTAAACCCGCGCTTATGGCATTCCGCGAGCGCGCCCTCCGCCATGGTCTTTGCGATCTCGTAGGACAAATCCTTGTGCACCAGAAGCTCGGCGCTCGCCGGGCTTGCCAATGACCCAACAAGGATGACGGCTGCGAGGTGCTTCGTCGACACGGACATGAGAATTTCTCCGTTCATGGGGATATGGCTCGGGCGGCATCTCTCAGATCGAAGCTACACCGGGTGTTTTTCGTGAGCATCTATAATTTGCGTTTACATCCGCACATTTCTGTCCAGACGAATTCGTAATCGCCAAAGCAAATCACGGGCTCGGTGCCGCCCGGGTAGCGGCGGCGCCGCGGACGAAAGTTAGGCAGCGAAGCTTGAGCGCGCGCTAGCCCTTCGGCTTGGCCGGATCGGCCAGCGTCGTCGGAGTGCCATCGATAGGACTGCTGGTCTGGCCGGCAATGCGCACCGCATCGCCCGAGGCGATGCCATCCGGCGGATTGGCGATCACGCGATCATCGGCTGTGATGCCCGACGAGAGCTCGATCTGCCTGCCGAGATCGCGCGCGACCGTCACGGTCTTGAGCATCACGCGGCCGTCGGTGGCAACGGTCGCAACGCGCAAGCCGTCCTTGTTGAAAACCAGCGCACTCGACGGAATGCTGATCGCCGCATCCGGCAACGCCAATTGCAGACGCACGGTGGAGAAGGCGCCGGTCATCAGCTCGCCGCTGGTATTGTCCACGATGAGCAGCATGCGAGTCGTGCCGGAGACCTGATCGACGGCCTGCGCCGAGGCTTCGACGGTCGCCTGAAACGTCCGCCCGGCATATTCCGGCACGGTGAGTTGCGCCTTCGTCCCGACCTTGATCTGCGGCACGGAGTTCTGCGGCACGTTCACATAGGCGCGGAGCTTCCCGACATCCGACACCACGAATAGGGCGGCGCCGCCGCCATTGCCGGCGTTGATGAGCGCGCCGACGTCGGTAGCGCGCGCCGTAACGAGGCCGTCGAACGGCGAGACGATCTTCTTGTACTTCTCGAGCACGCGCAGGCGGTCGAGATTGGCCTGCGCCGAGCTCACCAAACCCTGCTTGCTGCCGAAATCGGCCGATCTTGTATCGAGAGCCGATTTCGATATCGCTTCGGACGTGATCAGCGACTGCCCGCGTTCGAGGGTGGCCTTCGAGAGCTTCGCGTTGGCTTGGGCGCTGAGAAGGTCGGCCTCGGCCTGCATGATCTGCTGATCGAGGTCTGGAGCGTCGATCTCGGCCAAGACCTGCCCGGCCTTCACCGGGGTTCCGATGTCGGCCTTCCATTCCTTGATGTAGCCGCTGACGCGCGCATAAATCTGCGCCTGCGCAAAGGCTTCCAGACGGCCGGGAAGTTCGATGTACGTCCGCCGCCCCTTGGTGTCGGGCGCGACGACGGCGACCACCGGAACCGCCTGGTTTTCCGTCAATTCGCTCAAACGCGCGTCGGCCATGCGGCGGGTCGTGACGCCCATGGCGACGACGATGATGGCGGCCAGCCCGGCCGCGGTCCCAGCGAGACGCAGCACTCCCCTCGATACCTTGAACGACGCCGTTTCAGGCAGCATGAGGCTTTCCAATTGCTCCGGCAGTCCTCTTGCCGCCGCGTGCGTGCAGGATACTGAAGACCACCGGAACGAACATGAGCGTCGCGATGGTCGCAAAAATCAGGCCGCCGACGACCGCTCGTCCGAGCGGAGCGTTTTGTTCGCCGCCCTCGCCCAGGCCGAGCGCCATGGGCGCCATGCCGATGATCATGGCGAGCGCCGTCATCAGAACCGGGCGAAAGCGGACGAAACCCGCCTCCAGCGCGGCTGCAACGGGATCGCCCAGAACCTCAAGCCGCTCGCGCGCGAAGCTGATGACCAGAACGCTGTTCGCCGTGGCAACGCCCATGCACATGATGGCGCCCGTGAGGGCCGGCACCGACAGCGTGGTGTGCGTGCCGAACAGCATCCAGACGATGCCGGCGAGCGCGGCGGGCAGCGCAGTGATGATGACGAAGGGGTCGCCCCAGGACTGGAAGTTCACCACGATCAGCAGGTAGATCAGCACGATCGCGCCCAGGAGGCCGAACATCAGGCCGGAGAAGGCGCTGTTCATCGTCTGCACCTGGCCGAGCAGAACGACCTGCGCGCCCTTCGGCGCCTGGCTGGCGGTGTCGGCCATGATTTTCCTGATGTCGTCCGCGACGGCGCCGAGATCGCGGCCCTGCGTGGTGCCATAGATCTGGATCATCGACATGATGTTGTATTGTGAGACGACCGCGCTGCGCGCGACGCGGTTTACATCGGCAATGCCGCCCAGAATCTGCGAGGCGGCGCCGGCCGCGGTGATCGGCAGGTTTTTCAGGGCGGTGAGCGAGTCGACCGCATACTGCGGCGTCTGCATCACAATGGCATAAGACACGCCGTTATCTGGATTGAGCCAATAGGTCGGCGCGACCTGGCTGGAGCCTGCAAGGTTCACCACCAGGCTGTTGGTCACGTCACGCTCGGTGACGCCGACGTATTGCGCACGGGTGCGGTCGACATCGACGTTCAAGCCGGGGCTGGACAGCGACTCCTGGATACGCGCGTCGACGAGGCCGGGGACGTGACGCATCCGCCGCAACAGATTCTGCGCGTAGGCGAGATTCGCCGCGACGTCCGGGCCGCGCACCTGCACGTTGATCGGCGCCGGTGTGCCGAAGTTGAGGATCTGGCTGACGATGTCGGCCGGCAGGAACGCGAAGGTCACCCCCGGGAAGCGCGCCGGCAATTCCTCACGCAAGGTGCGCACGTACTCTGCGGTCGGCCGGTGATCTTCACTGAGTTTGAGCTGGATGTCGCCGTCCTGCGAACCCATCATGCCGGTGTTGTTGTACGTCATGTTGATGCCGCTGCCGGGCATGCCAATGTTGTCAACAACCGTGCTCAGCTCTTGCGGAGGGATGATCTGGCGGATCGCCTTCTCGATGTCGGTGAACTTGTTGGCGGTCTCCTCCACGCGGGTTCCGACCTGCGTGCGGGCATGGATGAGGATCTGCCCGGAATCGACGGACGGGAAGAAGTCCTGACCGAGGAACGGCGTCAGTGCGAACGAGGCGAACACGAAGCAGAGAAAGCCGATGACGAATGCGGTGCGGCGGTGCATCGCCAGCACCAGAAGCTCGCGATAGACGGCGCGTACGCTCTCGAAATTTTTCTCGAAGCCGCGCTGGAATCGGACAAAAGGATTGCGCGATGGCGGCAGCGGTCCGTCGAGCCCGTGTTCGTCGGTGTGCGGGGCGTGCGGATGAAGCAGATAATTCGCCATCGTCGGCACCAGCGTGCGCGACAGGATGAAGGAGCAGGCCATCGCCGCCATCACCGCTTCGGCCATCGGCACGAACAGGAACCGGGCTACGCCGTTAAGGAAAAACATCGGCACGAACACGATACAGATGCACAACAGCGACACGAAGGCCGGCGTCACGATCTGCGCGGCGCCGTCCATGATCGCTGTTTCGACCGGCTTTCCCTGCTCGAGATGCCAGTTGATGTTCTCGATGGTCACCGTGGCGTCGTCGACGAGGATGCCGACCGCGAGCGCCAGGCCGCCCAGCGTCATGATGTTGAGCGTCTCGCCCAGCGCCGAAAGGATCGCGACTGCTCCCATAACGGAGAGCGGGATCGACACCGCGATGATGACGGTCGAGCGCCAGCTTCCGAGGAAGATCAGGATCATGACGCTGGTCAGAGCGGCGGCAATGATGCCTTCGCGCACGACGCCGCTGATCGCGGCGCTGACGAACACCGACTGGTCGCCGATGAAATCCATCTTCAGGTTGCTCGGCACGATGTCCTTGAGGTCGGCAACCTTCTGCTTGATGCCGGAGATGATCGACAGCGTCGACACCGCGCCGTTCTTGAGCACCGTCATGAGCACGGAGCGGCTGCCGTCCACGTGCACGATGTTGGTCTGCGGCTGGTAGCCGTCGCGCACGTGGGCGACGTCGCGGACGTAGATCATCGCGCCGTTGACGGTCTTGATCGGCAGGTCCTCTAGTTCGGCGATCCGCGAGGGCGCGTTATTGAGCTGGACGGAATATTCGAAGGTCCCGATCTTCTGCGTCCCCACCGGTGTGATCAGGTTCTGCGCGGCCAGCGCATTGGCGACGTCCTGTCCCGACAGGCCGCGCGCCTGCATCGCCGTCGAATCGAGGTCGATCTGCACCTGGCGCAACTTGCCGCCGTACGGCAGCGGAATGGCGGCGCCGGGCACGGTCACCAATGGCGTGCGCACGGTGTTCAGCCCGAGGTCGGCGAGCGTTTGCTCGGAGAGGCCGGAGCCGGAGAGCGCGATCTGGATGATCGGAACCGTGGAGGCGTTGTAGTTGAGGATCAGCGGTGGCGTTGTGCCGGGCGGCATCTGCTTGAGCTGCGTCTGCATCACTGCTGTGATCTGCGCATTCGCCAGGCGGATGTTGACGTTCGGCTGGAAGAAGACCTTGATGATGCCGAGGCCGTTATAGGAAGTCGCCTCGAGATGCTCGATGTCGTTCACCGTCGTCGTCAGACCGCGCTCCGACTGCGAGACCATGCGTCCCGCCATCTGGTCCGGCGGGAGGCCGGTGTATTGCCAGATGATGGCGATGACCGGGATGCGGATGTCGGGAAAGATGTCGACCGGAGTTCGGAGCGCCGACAGCGGCCCGATAATCAGAATGACCATCGCGAGAACGACGAATGTGTAGGGTCGCCGCAAGGCGATGCGAACGATGCCGATCATGTCGTGAAAGCCCCTAAATACGCGGCGTATCTAGTACGCCTGACCGCGCCCGAGAACAACTGCGCCGCACCACAAAGACTGCCCTGCGCCGGCTAGGTCGCTGCCCGGCCTGGGATTTCGCGGCGGCAGGCAAGAAACGGGCGGCACTGACGGAGCCTGCGCGGCCAATGGATTGCGGCGGCTGCGGGAAGCGCCGATTCGGCGGGGCTTCGCCGCGACACCCCCCACGCCCTGTGTTGCGGGCAAAAGCCGGTGAGCGAGCCGGACGAGCAAAGGCTGCCCCCGCGCCGCGCGCGAGGATCCTGAGCGTGGGCGTCAGTGCCGTGACGATGGACAGCGCGATCGCCCATATCCGGGACTGGAATGAAACCGGCACCAAGAATTTCGCGGCTGAGGCGGACGAAATCGCGTCGAAGGCGGTTTTCGACCGCAAGGGCCACTTGTTATTCTTTCGTAAAGCATAACAAGTGATCAAGCCTTGCCCGGCCATTCTATTGCCGCTCGCCCGGCGGACCATTCGCTCGCGTTTAGCGATTTGCACCTGCTTGTGTGGGCGACAACGGCAATGGACGCACAAGGCATCAGCGACGTTGCTCAGACTCCGGGACCGGCCGGCCGATGCGCGCTGCTCCGCGAGGAGACGGTCGAGGCCCCGCTGGCGCACCCTGCGGTCGCGAGAGTTGGCATCCTCGACGAGATCGAAAGCCAGTTATCGATCCTCTCCTGCGTCGCGGCTGGAGTCATTCGTCCCGCACCGCGAACCGGCGCCAGAGTTTCGATCGGGACGCCTCCTCTGCCTCAGAGGCACGAGAGTCTCGTCGCCCGCCAAGACGAGGCTTTGCCTGTATCCCGAAACGCACGCGGACTTTCATTTGGCATCGTGACAGCGGCATTTCTGGTGGCGCTTGGTTTGGGCGGGTTGGGCGCGTCGACCGTATTTCAGTATTTCGGCAACGGGGATGAACTCACCGGAAGCGCCGCTGTCGACGCGGTCGTTGACCGGATTATCGGCGCTGAATCGAGCGGTAAGCTGAACGCAACGAACAAAAACTCGACGGCAGCCGGGCCTGGTCAATTTATCGACGAAACCTGGCTCGACATGGTCCGATTGTATCGGCCCGATCTGGCGGTGGCACGGACCAAATCCGAAACCCTGCAACTGCGGCGAGAGGTCAAGCTCTCCCGCGAGATCACAACGCGATTTGCCGAACGCAACGCCGCATTGCTGAAGAAGCGCGGTTTTCCTGTCACCGCTGCAAACGTCTACCTGGCCCACTTTGCCGGGGGGGCGGGCGCTGTTGCGATCCTCTCAGCGCCGGAGAATGCCGACGCGGCCCTCGTCATGGCGAATGCCGATGCAACGGGACGGATCAAGCGCGACCAAATCGTCAAGGCCAACCCATTCCTCGAACGGTTCTCGGTCGCCGACCTTAAGCGCTGGGCGGACCGAAAGATGCACGGCCGTGTTCTCAATCTTGCCAAGCTGCTTGATGGCGACGCAAACCGGCGAGCGCAGTAGTGGTCCGCCTTGTTTTCAACCGGCCCGCGGGGTTGCCTCCAGCGCCACCTCGGCCGACGCGCCTCTCCGCCAGCCTCTCTCCCCCCAGGAGGCAGAAAGGACGGCCCCCTCATCTCACAAAAACACCGGCGCCTTGCAGCCGTTTCCCGCGCCGTCGGCCGCGCGGCCCGCCGCGGGCAGGCCGTCGCCGCCGGTCCGGCTGGCCGGGGCGATCAAATAACACCTGTCATTAACCAGTCATTAACCAAGGTCGCTCAATCGTGAATTAACAAATCGATAAGATCAGCGAGTCGCCAAACATGCCTTCACAGGAGCCGCAACGCCGGCAGGTACGCTTCCGCGGCAGGTCCTACGTTGCTTTCGTTTTCAGCCCGGTCGTCCCGATTGTCGGCTGGCTCGAGGAGGTCGACGCAACGCTTGATCGTTCGCCCGGATTCTTTGTCGGTCGGCCGGTGGTCCTTGACCTCTCCGCGGTGGACCTGAGCCAATCCGCCATCACGCACCTGATTGCGAGCCTTGAAGACCGGAAGATCCGTGTCCTCGGCATCGAAGGCGCGGACGCATCCAAGCTCGGTCCGAGCTTGCCGCCTTTGCTGACCGGCGGGCGTCAGTGCATGGTCGAAGCGCACGAACCGAAAAAGCCCGAGCCGAAGAAGCCGGAAGCCAAGCCGCAACCGACGTCGCTCCTGCTCGAGAGCCCGGTGCGGTCGGGCCAGTCGATCGTATTCACCGAAGGCGATGTGACCGTGCTGGGCTCTGTCAGTTCCGGTGCGGAGATCGTCGCCGGAGGCTCCATCCACATCTACGGAACGCTTCGCGGCCGCGCGCTGGCGGGTGCCCATGGCAACTCGTCCGCGCGGATCTACTGCCAGAGGATTGAAGCCGAGCTTCTGGCCATCGACGGGTACTACCGGACTGCGGAAGACATAGACGCGACGCTGCGCAATCGGCCCGCTCAGGCGTGGCTCGATGGCGACATCTTGAGAATTACACCGCTGAACTAACGGGCGAAGGAGATCAGAATGGCCAAAGTGTTGGTCGTAACTTCAGGTAAAGGCGGCGTCGGAAAGACCACGTCCACGGCCGCCCTCGGTGCCGCGCTTGCGCAAGCGGGCGAAAAGGTCGTGGTTGTCGACTTCGACGTCGGGCTGCGCAATCTCGACCTCGTGCTCGGGGCCGAACGCCGCGTGGTGTTCGATCTCATCAACGTCGTGCAGGGCGTTGCAAAGCTCCCGCAGGCGCTCATCCGCGACAAGCGGCTGGAGAACTTGTGGCTGCTGCCTGCCTCTCAGACCAGGGACAAGGATGCATTGACCGACGAAGGGGTCGGCCGTGTCATCGAAGAACTGCGAGAGAAGTTCGACTGGATCCTCTGCGACAGCCCGGCGGGCATCGAAAGAGGGGCGACACTTGCGATGCGCTATGCGGACGAAGCCGTCATCGTCACCAATCCCGAAGTCTCGTCGGTGCGCGACTCCGATCGGATCATCGGGATGCTCGATTCGAAGACCCTGAAGGCCGAGAAAAACGAGCAGGTGAAGAAGCATGTGCTGATCACCCGCTATGACTCCGGGCGTGCCGCGCGCGGCGAGATGCTCAGCATCGACGATGTTCTCGAAATTCTTGCCACGCCTCTTCTGGGGATCATCCCCGAGAGCCAGGACGTTCTAAAGGCATCGAACGTCGGGTCGCCCGTCACGCTCAACAACGCATCCAGTGCGCCTGCCCGGGCCTATATCGACGCCGCGCGACGCCTGAAGGGCGAAACGGTCAACATGGCCGTGCCGGTCGAGCGCAAGGGGTTCATGGAGCGCCTGCTTCGACGGAGGGCCGCATGAGCATGAATCTGTTGCGGTTACTCAGCCGCCGCACCGCTTCGGCGCCGGTTGCCCGAGAACGGCTGCAGATTCTTCTCGCGCATGAACGCGGCCTGCGCGGCCAGCCCGATCTACTTGGGACCCTGCGGGAGGAGATTCTGGCCGTTGTCTCGCGCCATGTCACGCTCGATCCGGACAAGGTCATCGTGCGCATGGAGCGAGGCAAGAGCGTGTCGACGCTCGAAGTCGACATCGAGGTGCCCAACGGCTTAGACAAACGTATCGCTGCTGCCGGCTAAGGCCTTCAAAACGCGCCGCGATGTGTGCCGCGTCAGTCAGTTCAATTTGTTGATCTGCATTTAGCCTCACGTGAGCTGCGGCACGCTTCGTTACGCTGACCTGCTGGGAGAGGGTTCGAGTACGATCCCTCTCCCGCCGTCGATCATGCGGATGAAAATGCAAACTGTGCGTCGAAGCTTCCGATAGCCTGTTTTCAATTTGCTGTAATAATTCTGCTATTGTGCGGAGCTAACTCTGCCGCGCCCTGATCCAGAACCGGGGGCGATGGGTCGAGGTCGTGGCGCGCCCGCGCTGCGTAAGTTCAGCAAGATTTCCCCAGAGTGCATTCCATTGAGAAGGCATCGTAAGATGCCGTCGGCGATGCGTGCCGAAGACATAGAGAGACACATGACAAGTAAGCAGAGCCATCATCACGGCGTAGGCCGGTCCACGTTGTTGAGCGCGGCCAGTGCGGCCATCATTATGCTGCTCGCGGTTGGCGGCGCCAGCGCGCAGTCCGTCAAGTTCGAAGGCGACACCTTCGTCAACAAAGGTCTGGTTGGCGTTACGCGCGTTCCCTCGAACGCCGTTGACCAGTTCGGCGATACCATGGGCGGCATCGGCTCCGCCATGGCCTTGGATCTCCGAAGCTGGCACCAGGAGCGGGACGGCAGCTATAGCGGCACGCTTTACATGCTGCCGGACAAAGGCTGGAACACGCAAGGTACGGTCGATTTCGCCGGCCGGCTGCATCGTTTCGATCTGACGCTCAACCCGTTCTACGGTACCAGCACGACCGCGCAGAATCAGCTCAAGCTCGATTACAAAGGCTCCGTGATGTTCCGTGAAATCGGCGGTACGCCGACGACGGGACTCGATGCGACGGCCGTCCGGCCGAGCAATCTGCGTTTCCCCGATCTGCCGATCGATTCGCAGAATCACATCACCGTCGACGACGAAGGCGTGGTTCTTCCGGGCGACGGCACGGCGTATGTCAGCGATGAGTACGGCCCCTACGTCTATCACTATGCCGCGAACGGTACGCTGCTCGACGTGATCAAGCCGCCGGCGGCGTTCATCCCGATGCGCGCGAATGCGGCCGGCAAGGTTGTCGAGAATTTCTCGGCCAACAGCCCCCCGATCGGCGTGACCTACAACCCGAGCCCCGGCAATCCGGTCTCCGGCCGCCAGAACAACCAGGGCTTCGAAGGCCTGGCGATCAGCCCGGACGGCAAGACCCTGTTCGTGCTGCTGCAGAGCGCCCTGATCCAGGATCTCGATCCGGCAAACATCAAGACCACGCGGCGCAATACGCGCCTGCTCGCCTATGACCTGAAACACGGCAACAAGCTCGTCGGCGAGTACGCCGTCCAGCTGCCGCTCTATCAGGATCAGACCACGACGAAGCCGTCGCTCCTGATTGCGGCGCAGAGCGAGCTGCACGCGCTCAACGATCACCAGTTCCTGGTGCTCGCCCGCGACAGCAGCGTCGGGATGACCTATCCGGCGACCCCGGGCTCGGTCTACCGCAGCATCGATCTGATCGACATCTCGAAGGCGACCAACATCGCCAACACGAAGTACGATCAGCCGGAAAACCCGATCGCGCCGCTTGGCGTGCTTAACCCGGCGATCAAGCCGGTCGTCTACCAGAGCTTCCTCAATATCAATGACAACACCCAGCTCAACCGGTTGGGCCTGCATAACGGCGCGCCGAACGACAGCAATGATCTCTACGAGAAGTGGGAGAGCATGGCGGTCGTGCCGGTCGGCGACAAGAAGGCACCCCACGACTACTTCCTGTTCGTGGGCAGCGACAACGACTTCATCACGCAGCAAGGCATGATGCAGGGCAAGCCTTACAAGGATGCGTCGGGGTACAACGTCGACAGTCTCGTGCTCGTGTACCGCGTGACGCTCCCGACCTACATCGCGCCGGGACAAGGCAAGTCCGCCGACGCGCATGACGACGACAACCGTCACGACGACGGACATCGCGACGACAACGGACACTGATCGTGTGCGGCCCCGGCGGATCCGTCCGCCGGGGCTCACTTCAGCCGGCCCTCAGGCGGAGACGATCGAGAGAAACACCACGAACTTGGCCGGCGTGGTGCCGATGTTCTTGATGTCGCAGTGGATCTCGGTTTCGACGACAACATCGACAGTTTGCGATTGCGGAAACGGCTTCTTCTCGGTCACGATCAGCCGCCGCCAGAGCCGCGTCACTGCGAGCTGGGTGTCCTGGTTGAACCCGCCGGTGGTGCTGCCGGTCGCAACCGGCACCGCGTTCGCGTACCAGACCGCGTCGGCGGGCGCCGCGTTATTCCAGTGCCAATGAAATGTCTGGCCCGGCGCAAGGTCATGCTGAGTCTTCGTATCGACCAAAGTCGCTTTTGACATCGTCTCCCCCCTTTTAAGGGCCCACGGCGGGCTTGGGCCGGCCCCAAAAGCCAGAAAACATACCGCGGACCGTAGATACTCCTATAACGTGTATATGGATAATTTACAATCTAAAGGGGCGACGACGCTCGCGCTCGCGTGATGATGGCGCTTGTTGCAGCCAAACGACTTGCCTGTTGCGCCAACTTGAGAATTTTCGCACAACGAGCTAGGCGCCTTTCGCCGGGATGGCGCGGATAAGTTTGTTTGGGAGCCGCTTTGGCTGAAACCGTCGCCTCGATCGTGGCCGCGCACCGGACCGGGGCGGCCACGCCGGAAGAGACCGTCGCGCGCACCTTTGCCCGCATCCGGGACCACGGCGACGGCGCCATTTTCATCAGCTTGCGCGAGGAAGCCGAGGTCCGGGCCGAGGCCCGTGCGCTCGCCGCCGCTGGCGGCAAGGGCAAGCCGCTCTACGGGGTGCCCGTCGCGGTGAAGGACAATATCGATGCCGCCGGCCTGCCGACGACGGCGGCCTGTCCTGCCTTCGCCTACAAGCCGTCGCGCGATTCGACCGTTGTGGCGCGGCTGCGCGCCGCCGGCGCGCTCGTCATCGGCAAGACCAATCTCGACCAGTTCGCCACCGGATTGGTTGGCGTGCGCTCGCCCTATGGCATCCCGCGTAACGCGTTTAACCCCGAGTTTATTCCGGGCGGTTCGAGCTCAGGCTCGGCGGTGGCGGTCGCGGCCGGGCTCGTGCCGCTGGCGCTCGGGACCGACACCGCCGGCTCCGGGCGCGTGCCCGCCGGTCTCAACAACATTGTCGGACTCAAGCCGAGCCTCGGCCTCATCTCGACCTACGGCGTCGTGCCCGCCTGCCGCACGCTCGACTGCGTGTCGGTCTTCGCGCTCACGGTCGACGACGCCTGGACGGCGCTGGAGGCCATGGCCGGCCCGGATACATCCGATCCGTATTCGCGCCAACGCGCCGCCGGTATGCCCGGCGTCATGCCGCCACATCTGACGCTCGGCGCGCCGCGTCCGGGACAGCGTCTGTTCTTCGGCGACAAGCAGTTCGAGTTCGCCTATGGCGCGGCGCTCGAGCGGCTGGCCAAGCTCGGCTGCGCGATCGTCGAGATCGACATGGAGCCGTTCTACGAGACCGCGCGTATCCTCTATGCCGGGCCCTGGGTGGCGGAGCGGTACATCACGGCGCGCGCGCTCATCGCCTCGGCGCCCGAGGCGATGCATCCGGTCACCCGCGACATTATTCTATCCGGCGCGCGGCCGAGCGCGGTCGATGCCTTCGCGGCCTTCTACCGGCTGGAAGGCCTGCGGCGCATGCGCGACCATGTCTTTGCCGGCATCGATGCGCTGCTGCTGCCCACGGTGCCGACCGTCTACACGGTGGAGGAGGCGCTGGCCGATCCGATCGAGCTCAACAGCCGGCTCGGCACCTACACCAACTTCGTCAATCTGCTCGACCTGTGCTGGCTCGCGCTGCCGGCCGCCCTGCACGCCGACGGCACGCCGTTCGGCATCACGCTGTTGGC
>DATARB010000341.1:0-37509 GCA_036264375.1 Pseudolabrys sp. | reverse complement strand
ACCTGCTTGTCGCCTTCGACGCGCTGCTCACGGAGCGTAGCGTCACGCGTGCCGCTGCGCGCATTGGCATTGGGCAGTCCGCGATGAGCCACAACCTCGCACGCCTGCGCCTGCTCTTCCGTGACGAACTTCTCACCCGTGCGCCAGAAGGGATGCGGCCGACGCCGCGCGCCCGCGCGCTCATCGAACCGGTGCAGGTTGCTCTTGCCCAAATCCAGGCGACGATGCTCCCGGGCGAGACATTCGATCCTGCGACAGCCGATCGCGAATTCAGAATTGGAGTCTCGTACGCCGCGGAGGCCACCCTTGCTCCTACACTGCTCGCGTACCTTTGCGAGAACGCGCCGGGGACCCATCGCAAGCTGCTGCAGTCCAAGGCGATTGCGATCGAGAAAACGATCTACGCGGTACTTTACGCAACTTCGGCCTCAAGGTCGGAATGGTCGGGAAGATGAGGTTCGAGGCCCGCATCCAGGAGCTTGTCGAGAACTTTCCCGACTTGGCGGGACTGGTGGAACCGCTGCTCATCGTCCGTCGGGCGCTCCGCGAACAGATCGTCATCCTGCACCGCCGCTTGCTGGCCATCGTGCGAGACGATGAGGTGTGCCGGCGCCTGATGACGCCCCCTGGGGTCGGCCCGGTGGTGGCGCTGACCTATCGCGCCACCGTCGACGTGCCCGCTCGCTTCCGTAAATCCAAGGCAGTCGGGGCGGTATTTGGACTGACGTGCTCCAAGTATCAATCGGGCGAAATCGATTGGAGCGGCAGAATATCACGCTGCGGAGATGAGATGATGCGGGTGATGCTCTACGAAGCAGCGCAGAGCATGCTGCGCTCGAAGAGATGGTCCTGGCTCAAGGCCTGGGCCATGCAGATCGCCAGGCGCCGCGGGATGAAAAAGGCGATCGTGGCCCTGGCGCGCCGGTTGGCCGTGATCCTGCACCGCATATGGGTCGATGGCACTGAGTTCCGCTGGACCAGGGAAACCGTAGCAGCATGAGGGGAAGATAGGATCAATGCGATAGAAGAAAATCCGAAATCCACCGAGCAATGGAAGGATGTCCCTCGCGGGACGATGGATGAGGTGAGTTCGCGTGTCCGCTTGGACCTACTGTCTGTAAGACGGCAAAGCCGCCGCAAAGATTGTTCCGCCTCGTCTTCGAATCCCATGATGGAAGGGCCTGGTGCCGATTCCGAAGAGAAGCACGAGCCCGTGAGCGGCATCGACATTGCAGTGGTGGATAGTCTGAAGTGCTTGACACCAAATGGCCGATTAGAGAAGCAGACTCTGCCTTCCTTCCCAGGTCGCATTTGTGCCAGTTTCGCACATTGGGCGGCGGAGCCGGATCAAAATGTCAATGTTTTGACGTCGCTCGGTAGACGTATCACTTCTTGGACGAACTGAGTGAACGTGCGTGCTTTAGTGGTCGCTGTTCGCCCGGCCGGGAACACGGCCCAAAGATCAATCGTGGGCAACTCCCAATCCTGCAGGACAACCTCCACCGTGCCGTCAGCGATTTCGGGTGCGAACATCCATTCGGAGGCGATCGCGAGACCGGCGTTGGCGAGTACCGCCGCACGAACTCCGTCAGCAGCGCTGACGCCCAGGCGACCGTTCAACGTGACCGCAACTTCCGCGCCATTGGGCTGAACGGTCCAGTCCGCACTGCCGCCGTCACAACCGACATCTGGGTGAGCAAGGCCTGTCGCTTCGTAGACGGAGACAAGTGTCCCACAAATGAGATAGACTGATGGCACGCTGGGTGACCAATCGGGCCGGGGAGAGAGCCGGAACGATGGACAGAAAAAGAGCGTGTTCTGAAATCAGTCACTGGCGCGATCACATGCGCCGCCGCAATCCCTATGAGTTTCGTGGCGCGCGTTCCTGCCGCTGCGAAGAGTCGCTCCGATGGTGAATACGGCCGCCGTTGTCTCAGACGAACAGCATTTCATCCTCGCGAGCTTGTCGCCCGACCGGGCGCAGAGACGGCTCGCACTTGCCGTCGTGCTCGCCTTGCTGGTCGCCTTTTTCATCATGGAGGGGCCGCTCTCGACCCTCCAGCTGGGGCGCATCGACGCCTTCGTCCCGGCTTATGCCACGGCGATATTCGTCACCGATTCGATCACCGCTGTCCTGCTGTTTGCCCAGTTCTCCATCTTGCGTTCGCGTGCCCTCCTCGTGATCGCGAGTGGATATCTCTTCACGGCGCTTATCGTGATCCCGTGGATGCTGACCTTTCCGGGCGTCTTCACGCCAGGTGGCCTGCTTGGCGCCAGACTGCAGACCACAAGCTGGCTCTATACTCTGTGGCACGCCGGTTTTCCCATGTACGTCATCGGCTATGCCTTGTTGAAGGATGCCGATCCGACCAAGGGGATGTGGCAGGGTTCCGCGGGTGCCGCCATTCTTGCAAGTGTGGCCATGACCGTGGCCGTAGTATGTGCAGCGACATTTCTTGTCACAGCGGGGGATGCGCTGTTGCCCCGCACCAATGTCGACCCTGTCCATTTTTCTACCCTCTGGCTTAATATTGCCGTCGGTCTAGCTTTGTGGAGCGTCCTTGCACTCATTGTGCTCTGGATTCGGCGGCGTTCAGTGCTCGATCTCTGGCTGATGGTGGTGATGTGCGCGTACGCGATCGAGATCTATCTGACCGCGACTCCCGTTCTGGCCCGCTTCAGCTTCGGCTGGTATGCCGGCCGGGTCTTCGGGTTCCTGGCGGGCAGTCTTCTCCTGATTGTCCTGCTGTACGAAATAACAACGCTTTACGCGCAGTTGCTCCGCGCAGTCCGCGCCCAACGCCGCGAGCGGGAGGCGCGGCTCGCGACCGGGCACGCAATCGCGGCCACGATTGCCCACGAGGTCAGCCAGCCACTGTCTGCGATAATAGCGAATGCCGATGCGGCCTTGCTCTGGCTTGATCGCGCGATGCCCGATCTCGATAAGGGAAAGGCGACACTCAAGCAGATCGTCGCCGATGGCCATCGCGCGGGAGCGGTGATCGGAAGCGTTCGGGCGATCTTCAAGAATGACGTCCGGAACAAAACGTCGTTCAACGTGAACGACCTCATCGGGGAAGCCCTCGCCTTGGTGCGCGGCGAGCTGCAGAAGCACCGGGTACTGGTCCGGGCCGAGCTAAATGAACAGCTGCCGCAGGTAATAGGAGATCGAATCCAGTTACAGCAAGTGGTGCTGGATTTGATCACAAACGCGATCGATTCGATGGCGGCTAAGGATGAGCCGCGGTTCCTCTCCGTGATATCCGATATTCACGCGGGCGGCGGCGTAAGAGTATCGGTGGCGGACACCGGAACAGGAAACGCCTCGCGTGAGATCGATCGGCTATTCGACCCGCTCTTCACCAAGAAATCTGACGGGATGGGAATGGGTCTGTCGCTTTGCCGCTCGATTATCGAGGCACATAACGGCCGTATGTGGGTTGCCTCGAACAAGCCCGAGGGCGCCGTCTTTCAGTTTGTCCTGCTTGGCGCGGGTGCGACGTCTGCTGGTGCTTTAGAGGGAGAGAAACGCGGCGATCTCCTACCTAGTTCGCGCCTCTGATGAATCGCCTGGGCGACGTTCGCCGCGTCACAAAAGACTAGGAGAAATCTCCGGTGCTTTCGCTGCCCCCTGTTGACGTCAATAGCGGGCGAGTGAAATCGCTGATCTCAAAGCGCTCCATCGTCATCGCTGGACATAAGACGAGCGTCAGCCTCGAAGAGCCGTTCGGGCTGTGCTTGCGGGAAATCGCCGAAGCTCAGCAGGCGTCCGTGTCAAGCGTTGCGGCCGATATCGAAGCCAGGAGCCCACGCGGAATCTCTCCTCGGCCATACGCACTTTCGCTCAACAAGGTGCATCAGCCGGCGACAGTCGCCTAGCCGACATCTGGGCGAGCAAAGGCCTGTCGCTTCGTAAATGGAGACAAGTGTTTCACAAATGAGATAGAGTGATGTCACGCTGGGTGACCAATCGGGCCGGAAAGAGAGCCGGAACGATGGACCGAAAAAGAGCGTGTTCTGAAAGCAGTCACTGTCGCGATCACATGCGCGTCGCAGGAAACCTTGGCCGTCCAGCCTGTTCACAGGCCGCGACGCGTCCTTGCTCGTCGTCAGCCGGTCCAATTGGGCAGAAAGGCGGCGAACTGAAGGAGCCTGCGACGAGAGTGGCGAAGCGGTATGAGCTTCGTGCCGCGCGTCCCAGCCGCTGCCAAGAGTCGTTCCGATGGTGAACACGGCCACCGTTATCCCGGAGGAACAGCATTTCATCCTCGCGAGCTTGTCGCCCAGCCGGGCGCAGAGGCGGCTTGCGGTTGCCGTCGTGCTCGCCTTGCTGGCCGCCTTTTTCATCACCATTGGGCCGCTCTCGACCATCCAGCTGGGGCGGATCGACGCCTTCGTCCCGGCTTATGGCACGGCGATATTAGTGATCGATTCGATCACCGCGGTCCTCCTGTTCGCCCAGTTCTCCATCCTGCGTTCGCTTGCGCTTCTCGTGATCGCGAGTGGATATCTCTTCACGGCGCTCGTCGTCATCCCGTGGATGCTGACCTTTCCGGGCGTGTTCACGCCGGGTGGCCTCCTTGGCGCCGGGCTGCAGAGCACGAACTGGCTCTACATTCTGTGGCATGGCGGTTTCCCCACGTTCGTCATGGCCTACGCCCTATTGAAGGATGCCGACCCCGAGAAGCGCGTGTGGCACGGCTCGGTGCGGGCGGCCATTCTTTCGAGTGTGGCCACGACCGTAGCCGTAGTATGCGGGGCGGTTTTTCTTGTCACCGCGGGCGATGCATATATGCCCCGCATCTCACTCGATCGGGTCCATTTTTCTACGCTCTGGCTTTATGTCGCCGGGTGTCTAGCCCTGTGGAACGTCCTTATACTCATTGTGCTCTGGAGCCGTCGGCGTTCAGTCCTCGATCTGTGGCTGATGGTGGTGTTGTGCGCGTACGCGATAGAGATCTATCTGGTCGCGTTTCCCGGTCTGGCCCGCTTCAGCCTGGGCTGGTATGCCGGCCGGGTCTTCGGGTTCGTGTCCAGCAGTCTCGTCCTATTTGTCCTGCTGTACGAGATTACGAGGCTTTACGCGCAACTACTCCGCGCGGTGTTCGCCCACCGCCGCGAACGCGAAGCGCGGCTCGTGACCGGGGACGCGGTCGCGGCGACGATTGCTCACGAGGTCAAGCAGCCATTGGCTGCGATGATAACGAATGCCGAAGCGGCCTTGCTCTGGCTTGATCGTGCGATGCCCGAGCTCGATAGGGGGAAGGCGGCCCTCAAGCGGGTCGTCGCTGATGGCCATCGCGCGGGAGCGGTGATCGGAAGCATTCGGGCGATCTTCAAGAAGGACGTTCGGGACAGAACGTCGCTCGACGTCAACGACCTCATCCGGGAAGCCCTGGCCTTGGTACGCGGCGACCTGCAGAAGCACCGGGTACTGGTCCGAGCCGAGCCGAATGAACAGTTGCCGCAGGTAATGGGAGATCGAGTCCAACTGCAGCAAGTGCTTTTAAACTTGATGACAAACGCCATCGATTCGATGGCGGCCAAGGATGAGCCGCGGGTCCTATGCGTGACATCCGATGTCCACCCTGGCGGCGGGGTAAAGGTGTCGGTAGCGGACACCGGAACAGGAATTGGCTCGCATGACATCGACCGGATATTCGACCCGCTCTTCACAAAGAAATCTGACGGGATGGGAATGGGCCTGTCGATTTGCCGCTCCATTATCGAGGCACATAACGGCCGCATATGGGTGGCCCCGAACAAGCCCGAGGGCTCCGTCTTTGAGTTTGTCCTGCTCGCCGACGATGCGACGACTGCTGGTGCTTCAGGAGGAGAGCAAATCCAACGATCACCCGCCTAGTTCCCGCCTCTGATGCTGATGAGATAATCGACGATCGCGATTAAGCCACCTGCAGAGTCTGCTACCGCCGGAAGCAGACCTTGCTATGCGAAAGCGCAGAGGTCGCCGAGGGTCGTGAGCGACGAGGTGCGTTTCGGTCGTAAGAAGCAACGTCCGGCTTTGATTTATGGCTACGCGTGTCCTACGTCACATCGAGCAATAATCACGCACGACAGCACACATCACTAGCTCATAACACTTCAGGGACGGTACCGCGTTGCACTTGCGTCGTCCCTACCCTTGCGCCCCTATCAAGCGCAGACTGGTTACGCGCCTACGATCCACAACAACGATGGTCCCTGCATCGTGCCCGGCATGATTTCGAGTGATCCCGCGCGCGAAGATACGCACGGCGGCCTGCGAGATCGCGCCCTCCCCCTGGCCAGTTCGTGGCGTCTCAATACCACCGACGGCAAACGTGCCCCGCACCCCACACCGCGCACCTGCGGACTTGGCGTTTGGTGGTTCTGGCCACGCAGACACCACCAACTCGTGTCCTACCCGCACCGCATCCGTAGGCGACTTGCGTGGCCATACCGTCTGGCTGATGAAGGGGCGCGGGCGACACGGCCTGCGCCGGCGCTGCAACGGCTATGGCAAAGGCAACAACAGCGATCAACCTGATCATTAGTTTTCTCCCATGGTTTAGCGTCGCTAATCATGCCTTGTCTCGATTGACAACTTTGACTCAAACAAACCGCGGCCCCCGCACTCGCTTTTGCTGACGCCAACGTTCGTGCCGGGCTGAGCTACATTGGCCGAAGTCGGTCTGACGATACTGCTTCAAACCGATTGCAGATCTCGCAATGGAAGATGTGCATCCAATCGTCTTGAAGCAGATTGTTATTGACACACCATTCCCGTGCGTCCTTTCCAGAAGCAGATACGTGCTCCATGCAGTGCCAGTCCATGGCTACGTGGCACCGGGAGCACTCTATCGCGACAATGGAAAGTCTACGGATCATGCCCGCCACCCCACGGCCGGGGCGCGATGGTCTGTCGCGCATAGGCGACGCCCGGGCCGAAAGCATCGTACGCTCGCATTTTGCTACGGATAGTGACGGCTTTCGCAGCGCGGAAAAGGACTAAAAGGGAGTAGCTCAACGAAGAAAAAATTAGGGACCGTTTTGTGTTTCGGCTTCGAAATATTGACCCCTTTCGGCGTCGAATCGTTGGGTGCCGATTGGGGGGCAAAGGTCACACGATTCACAATCTCCGGCAACGGCCTCGCCAAGATCTGCCGCCGTCTCGATGTCCCCTACCCGCCGCGCGGCTACTGGGCGCGCAAGGCCGCCGGCAAGAAGGTGGCGCAGACGCCGCTGCCGGCGATGCGGCCCGGCACGCCGGCACAGGTGACGATCACGCCCAGTGTGTCGACCCCGCCGCCGGCGCAGATGCCGCCCGAACTACAGGATGCGCTCACGGCCGCCCGGCGGCTGACCGCGGGGCTGCGCGTCCCCGACAAGCCGCTTCACCCGCACAGAATCGTCGCCGACTGGATCAAGGAACGCCGGCGCTGGCGCGAGCAGACCAAACGCGATCCCTGGTACGGCGGCCGGTCGCTGCCGGCGGATTTTTCGGCGATGGAGCGCCGCCGCCACCGCCTCTTGAGCGCCTTGTACTTCGCGGTGGAGAAGCACGGCTACACCGCAAAGGTCGACGAGCGCGGCAAGACCTTCGTGGAGATCAACCGCGAGCCCGCCGTCTTCACCCTCAAGGAGAAATACCGGCAGGTGCGCCGGCCGCTCACCGAGGACGAGAAGAAGCGCGGCTTCAATCCCAAACGACCCTGGAAACAGGAAACGCAGACGACCGGCCTGCTGCAGCTCACCATCGAGACGCGACTGCGCCCGGGGCTCGTTGACGCCTGGATCGACACAGCCGAGCAGACGCTCGAACAGCGGCTGCCGGACATCGCCGCGGTGGCGGCGGCGCCGCTCCTGAAGGAGCGCCGGCCTCAATACGAGGAAGCCGAGAGGCGGCGACGCGACGAGGACATGCTGCGCTACGATGAGGAGCGGAGAAGGCAGTTGGAGGGTAATCGTCTGCGCGGCTTCCTCGAGCTCGCCGCGCGCGCTGGAAGGAGGCGGAAACGGCGCACCTATTCCTCGATGCGCTGGCGGCGCACGCAACCGCAGATCCCGCTCAAGTCTTCGGCGACCGGACCATCGATCAATGGCTCGCCTGGGCACGCGACCGCATCACCGGGCACGATCCGCTCACCGCCGGTGCCGCCGCAGTGTTCAAAACCATTGGCCGGATCGATCATTGGACGTATCGCGAGGTCCGAGACCATGGGTCTATATGAGCGTATCGTCCCATGCCATTGACCTTGCAAAGCTGTTGGTAGGTGCGCTCCAGGCCATGGCGCGCCGCGATGTCGTCCAGCACATCGAGATCGACCTCTTCATCTTCAATCAACGCGATGGCCCAATCCAAGTACTGCGGAGAATTCGACGCAAGCATACGGGCGGCAAAATGTTCGGCCCGCAGGATACGGCCTCGCACGGCGCGCCCTGTATGGTCGATCGGTAGTTCGCGTTCGATTGCGCGGGCGAGAGCCTCTTCGTCGAGCGTGGTTGCGGATATTACGAACTCGACACCCCAACCTTCGATTTTGAGCCCGTATTGCGCGGGCTCCGCATAGCCCTCGCTTTCAAAGATCGTAAGGAGCGTGTCCCTATTCGCAGGTGCCGCCCGGCGATTGGGGCAGAACGGGCTTGCCTGCGGCACGTGGCCGACGATCGTATGGTCGGCGACAGAGACGACCACCGTCTCCGGATTGAACGACGAGCAGACATAGCCGTATTTGCCGTCGGGCGAGAATATCTGCATGCTTGGTCCGGCCGGCACCTTGATGCGCGCCTTCTCCTCGAACGTGTGCCCGTCGAGCACGGCCACATAGTCCTCGCCCCGCACCGCATAAAGACGCGGACTTGCAGGCTGGGCTTGGCGCCAATGATCTCCTCGCTGACGACCGTACGAATCCCGTCCCGGCTCGCTCCGATCTCGTAGGCTTGGGCCAGAGTGCATCCGGCCATCGAGCGCACATCGAGCGCACGCCCGCCGCGGCTGTCGTCCTGGAGGATCAGTTGTTGCGGCCCTTGCGCACCAACCGAAGTCGGCGCGTCGCGGTGGCTGGCGCTGGACCATCCTGCAAGACGCTCGCTGTCGGCGGATCGAGATTGCACGGCACCGTTACCTGGCGCGCGCCGTTGATCAGGCGCACCTGGTTCGTTTCCGATTGGATTTCGCCAATGGTAAAGCCTGCCGGCAGCTTGGCGCGGCCGACGACACGTCCCTCGTCATTGAGGGAGACGATCTGTCCGTCGACGGGATCTTGCACCGCTTGCAGGCCCTGCCGGATCCAGAAGAAGTAGTTCGGGACCTGCCCGATCTGTTCCGGTGCGGTGCGCATCATGTTCAGTGGACTGAGCGAGGATGGCTGCTCGGCCTGCCCCTGTTGCGGCGGGCTCCGGCACCGGCACGGTTGCTTCCGGCGGCAGGGGCCCTTGCTGCGGCTTCTGCTGCGCGAGCGCCACTGGCACCCAGCTTGCCGTAAGCAACGCAGCGACAAGCTGCATTGCTGCCCGCAGCGCACGCTGCCTGCCCCCTCGCATGACACCCTCGCAAGTAGTATTTTTTCCACTACCGATTATCACCGTCTATTATTGCAATCGGAAGATGCATCTTCAAACGCAAGGGGCATTTAGCCTTAATCGGTAGCCTTGACGGTTCCGCGCCTTTCGTCACCGATCTTGCTGTCGATGGCCGGCGCCGGCGATGTCTCTATGCGCGTGGACGAGCGCAGAGCGCGCGCCTCGACAACATCATCTTCCAGGAAGCCGCGCTCGACTCCTTTGAAAGCGCCGGCGCCTTCGACTGCGTGGTCGCACGACACGTCCTCATCCATCAGAAAGATCCCGTCGCGTTTCTCCGCGCGGTCGCGCGCTGCGTGAGGCACGGCGGGATATTGGCCCTTCATGAGATCGACGTCCGGCGCGTGTCCCCTTGGTATCGGCCTGCACGCTCTTGGAACACAGCCGACGCGTCGGCCCTTCCGCCGCACGCGCCCGGAGCCCTTGCTATGATGCCGGCACACGCCTGTTCGAGCACGTCTTCAATGCCGGACTACGGAAACCGACAATGGCCTTCATTGGCCACGAAGCGACGCTCGCTCCAACACTCGACGAGCGGCTCGGAACCGCGGTGTCGGAAGCCTTCCAGTCAACGCGAAGACCCCGCGCAGATCTGCGCCTTGGTGCGCGTGCAATTGACGTATTGAACAAAGCAACGCAGCCGCCTCTCGGGGCATTCGGCAGCGATTGCAGGCGGTGTTCCCATGCCAACACGCCATTCTGCCGCAGGGAATCGAGAATGGCAGCCATGCGGGAAAACCTGGATGTTCACGCGTAATTTAACATACAAATTATGCGGCGTGTGATCCTTTCCGGCTACATTCCGAGTTGTCCTGCTAACGGCTCTCCTCGGAGCAACAGGCCATGATGAAAACTAAACACATGGGAGCGATCCTGCGCCGCGACGTCTCGTTCGTCTGGCATGCCGTGATCGCCGTCGTCTTTATCGGTTTCGCCAGTCTGGCCGTCGCCTCGACTGTGCTCGACCTCGTCTCGTTCGCCCCGTAAGCGTCACGCGCGTTCCGTGAGAGCTACTTGGGCGGATAGGGATGTGCCCGTCCGTTGAAATCTTCGACGATAAACTGATCGCCGCCATGCGCGCCGGCGTGCCGAAGATAATTCGGCCCGATCGGCGATTTGCCGTGCCCCCCCGGAATATCCAGCACATAAGCCGGCTGGCACAGGCCGGATAGGCGGCCGTGCAGCGCGCGCATCAGCGCCTGGCCCGTGGCGATGTCGGTGCGCAGATGGCTTGTGCCGGGCGCGAGATCGCCGTGGTGCAGGTAGTAGGGCTTGACGCGGCACTCGAGCAAGGCCCGCATCAATTCGCCCAGCGCCTCCGGCGCGTCGTTGACGCCCTTGAGCAGCACCGTCTGCGACACGAGCGGGATGCCGGCGTCGGCCATGCGCGCGAGCCCTTCGCGGGCGGCGTCGGTCAGTTCGCGCACGTGATTGACGTGCACGGCGACGTAAGTGGCTTTGCCTTTCACCTTCATCGCCCGCACCAGTTCGGCCGTCATGCGCGCCGGGTCGGCCACCGGCACGCGCGTATGGATGCGCACGATCTTCACGTGCGCGATCCCGCCGAGCGCCTTCATCACCTCGCGCAAGCGCCTTGGTGACAGCACCAGCGGATCGCCGCCGGTGAGGATCACCTCCCAGATGTTCGAGTCGTTGCGGATATAGTCGAGCGCGCGCGCCAGCGCCGCGCGCGACAGCGCGTTCGGCTTGTCCGGCCCGACCATCTCGCGGCGGAAGCAGAAGCGGCAATAGACCGCGCAGACATGCGTGAGCTTCAAGAGCACGCGGTCTGGATAGCGATGCACGATGCCTTCGACGGGGCTGTGCGCGTCGTCGCCGATCGGATCGGCAAGCTCGTCCATAGTGTGATCGAGCTCGCGTGCGTCAGGGACGATCTGCCGCGCGATCGGATCGTGCGCATCGCCGCGGTCGATCACAGCGCTGAGCGCCGGCGGCAAGGCCACCGCGTAGCGCGCGGCCACCTGCTCCAGCGCCGCGCGCTGTTCGTCCGGCACGAAGCCGTGCTCGTGAAGCTGTTCCGCGGTTCGCAGTGTTTGAGACTTCATCGACATGGCTCTCCACGCGTCATGGCCGGGCTTGTCCCGGCCATCCACGTCTTGCTTCTTCGTCACAAAGAAAGACGTGGATGCCCGGCACAAGGCCGGGCATGACGGATTATAGTTCAACCACCGGCGCCCAGATCACCTGATCGATCCGCTGCGCACCGCTCGCCAGCATCGCCAGCCGGTCGAAGCCGAGCGCGATGCCGCAGGCCACCGGCATCTGTCCGAGTGCGTCGAGGAAATCCTCGTCGACCGGATAGCGTTCGCCGTGGATGCGCGCCTTCTCGTCCATCGCCGCCGCGAAGCGCTTGCGCTGTTCCGCGACGTCGGTCAACTCGCCGAAGGCATTGGCGAGTTCCACGCCGCACGCGTAGAGCTCGAAGCGCTCGGCCACCGTATCGCTGCCCGGTTTGGGCCGCGCCAGCGCCGCCTGTGGCAGCGGGTATTCATAGAGGATTGTCGCGCGCCCGTTGCCGAGATGCGGCTCGATCTTCTCGGCCAGGATGCGGCTGAAGATGTCGCCCCACGTATCGTCGCCGGCAATGGTCACACCCGCCTTGCCCGCTTTTGCGGCGAGCCGCTCCCGGTCGCCCTCGCCGCCGATGATGGTCGCCGGGAGATCGACGCCGGCGTGGCGCGCGAAGGCCTCGGCCACGGTCACCCGCTCCGGCGCGGCGTACGGATCGATGCTGCGGCCACGGAAGGAGAACTCTCTCGTCCCCGCTGCCTTCGCCGCTTCGGCCAGAAGCGCCGCGCAGTCGTCCATCAGCGCCTCGTAGTCCTCGTTCGCCCGGTACCATTCCAGCATGGTGAATTCCGGATGGTGCAGCGCGCCACGTTCGCGATTGCGGAACACCCGTGCGAAATCGAAAATGCGCGTCTCGCCCGCCGCCAGCAGCTTCTTGCAGGCGAATTCCGGAGAGGTACGCAGGTACAGCTCATGCCCCTGCCCGTCCGGCCCGATCAGCGCGGTGGCGAAGGCGTGCAGGTGCGTCTCGTTGCCGGGCGAGACCTGCAGCGCCGCCGTCTCCACCTCAACGAAGGCGCGGGCGGCGAACCAGGCCCGCACAGCGGCCGCGATCCGGCCCCGCGCCAGAAGGTACGGCCGGCGGCCGGCGTGAACCCCGGGCAGCCAAAACGGCGGGCTTTTTGGCACATTTACCTCGGTGGGAGGCCGGGCCGGAAGGGCTGGCATCCCGCGCCAGGATCGCTATGGTGCGGGCCGAATCCGCGGCCCAGGGATCGTCTGAGGGCCGCCCCCAGCTCAAGGATCGCTCTCGTGAAGGTCATCGCCTCTTCGCTCCGCAAGGGCAACATCGTCGATATCGACACCAGGCTCTACGTCGTCCTCAACGCGGAAAATTTTCATCCCGGCAAGGGCACCCCCACCACGCAGGTCGATATGCGCCGCATTTCGGACGGCGTGAAGACCCAGATGCGCTACAAGACCACCGACCAGGTGGAGCGCGCCCATGTCGAGGACCACGAGTTCTCCTACCTCTATCAGGACGGCGACGGCTACCATTTCATGAACCAGGAGAACTACGAACAGCTCCAGGTCCCGGAAGACGTGGTCGGCGACTACGCCCCCTATCTGCAGGAAGGCATGGTGGTGAGCCTCGCCATCCACGAGGGCGTCGCGGTGTCGATGGAGATCCCGCAGAAGGTGACGCTCGAGATCGTCGAGACCGAGCCGGCCATGAAGGGCCAGACCGCGTCGGGTTCGTTCAAGCCGGCGAAGCTGTCGAATGGCGTGCGCACGATGGTGCCGACCCATATCGTCACCGGCACCCGCGTGGTGGTGAACACCGTTGACGGCTCCTACGTCGAACGCGCGAAGGATTGAGAGCTGTCTTTACCTCCCCCTAAAAGGGGGAGGTCGATTGTCGTCGCAGCGCGACGACAATCGGGTGGGGGTCAACTCGCATTCCCGCGCAACCGCGCGATGACATGACCCCCTCCTCGACCCTCCCCCTTTCAGGGGGAGGGAGTTGGCGCCATCATGCGCTAACTACACCTTCGCGCTCGCCCGCACTTCCTTCGGAAACAGATCGTCCGGCGTCATCCGCTTGGCCGTGACGCCCTGGTCATACGCGAAGCGGCAGAAGGCATCGAGCGTGCGGCGGCTTCCTTCCAAGCCATAGGGGAACGCGTCCTCGCCGAAGCCCTTGGCCCACTCGGATGAAAGCAACGCCGACCACGGCACCGGGATGCGCGAGGCGGTGAGATCGTTGATGCGCCCGAGGCTGCGCTGCTTGGCCTCTTCGAAGGCCTTGAGCAGATTCGCCGCCACCCACGGATAGCGCTCGAACACCGCGCGGCGAATGGCGATCACATGCATGATTGGGAAGATGCCGGTCGCCGCGTGATACTTCGCCTCGTCCTCGCGGTAGTTCGGATAGAGGCGCACGATGCGGCCGCCGCCGGTTTTGAACGCATCCGGCACGCGCGCCGACATCGCCGCATCCACCTCCCCTGACAACAGCATCGCCGAAATGCTGGTGTCGCGCCGCTGCTCGTACTGGATGCCAGGCGGCAGCTTGAACTCGACTTTCTCCTCACGCCCAGCCTCGTTTATACCGGCCTGCACCCAGCGGATCTTGCGCAGATCAACGCCCTCGGTCTCGGCCAGGAATCCGCGCGCATAAATGCCCGCCGTCTGCGCCCATTCAGGGATGCCCACGGTCTTGCCTTCCAGATCCTTCGCCAAGGCGATGCCGCGGTCGGCACGCACATAGAAGGACGAATGGCGGAACACACGCGAAGGAAACACCGGAATGCCGATGAACGGCGAGTTGCCTTGCGAGGCGAAGCCGATGAACTTGCCGAAGGACATCTCGGACACGTCCCACTCGCGGTTCTTGATGAACCTGAAGAACACCTCCTCGATCGGCAGCGTGAAGCCGGTGAGCATGATGCCGTCGGCGCGCACGAGGCCGTTGGTCAGGTCGCGTATATGGTCGTAGTCGGCCGTGGCGAGCGTCAGATGCAGCCGCGCCGTGCCGCCATTTTCAATGATCTCCGGCGCACGGTCCGCGCGCGAGGCTCCGCTCGAGTCTGCTCTCAAGTTTCCGCTCAAGTCTCCGTTCTCGGACCCACCGTTTACTGACATTTTTAAGTTTCACTCCCGCCTTTGAAATCGCCCTCGGCGCGACCCTACACCAGAGGAACCTCCCTTGTATGCCGCGGCGCGATGCCATTAACTCAGGCCGCATGAGGGGCAACTCCGAGGGAGCCGCGTGAGACGTGCCGTACTGCTGAGCCTTGCCCTGCTGCTCGCCACGGGGGCGGCGGCGCAGGAGATGAAGGCTCCGCACATCGAGGTGGAAAAGCCCGACTGGGCACAGGCGGCCCTGAGTCTGCCGACTCCGGCCGACGGCCCGGCCGGCTTTGCCGCACTCAACGCCGATGCCGCGCTGCAGATCCCGGGCATTGCTGATAGTCCTATCCCGGTGCTGCTGCCCCTCGACGTTGACGGCTTGCGCAAAGCCATCACCGCCGATGCCGGCCAGGCCAAGACCGACGCCGCGGCCGGCCGCTTCATCCAGGGCGGCTTCCGCGCCTCGAAGTTCTTTCTCGCCGGGCCCGCCGGTTACGACTCGGCTTTCTCGCTGCGCACGGCCGAGGTGCCGGAGCTCTCCGACATCGGTTTTCGCGATCCGGCCTATGTCGTCTTCTCCGGCTTCCACTTCGTCTACGAGCTCGGCGGCCCGACGCTGCCCGCGGGCGAGCTCGTCAAAGACCTGCAAGACGCCTTCCCCGGCATCCGCCGCACTCTCTACGAATCCTACGTGCGCTACAGCTTCGAGCGCTACGGCGTCACCTACGTCGCGGCAATCTATTGCCGTGACGCGCGCCCGCGGCCGCACCTCCTGAGCTGCCGCCAGGCCGACCGCATCGCCGTCCGCTTCCTGCGTTCGCTGACACTTGCCGGCGGTACGCCGTCGCCGGAGCCGGCGGCCATTCCCCCGATCCCGCTCGACCGCCCCGCGCCGGTGTCTAAGGACTTCACGTATTTCAGTCCCGGCGCGCTCATCCCCGGCACCGGGTTCAAGAAGGACTTGGGCGGGCGCGGCGATTACACCGTCTATGCTCGCTTGCGCTTTCCGCTCGCGGGGGCGCCTGCCTTCGCCAATTCGCAATCCTTCAACAACTGGGGCGACTGCGATTTCACTGGGCGCTCGCCGCGCCGCCTCGGCCGCAAAGGGATGTCTTATTCTTGCAAGGTCAACGGACTGCCGCTGCGCTACGACGAATCCGCCGGCGCCAATTACTCATATCCGTGGCGCGATAATTTCTGCGAGCACCGCAATTTCTATGTCGGCCAATGTCCCGCCGGCCTCGGCCATCAGGGCCAGGACATCCGCCCGAGCTTCTGCAAACAGTTCAACGAAGGTGCCGACCGCTGCCTTGCCTATCAGCATGACGTGGCGGCGGTGCAAAACGGCATGATCCTGCGCGAGCCGAAGCAGGAAGCCGTCTTCGTGTTCGTGAACACGCCGGATACGCACGTGCGCGCGCGCTACATGCACATGAGTCCGAACCAGCTCGACGCCGACGGCGTGCTCAGCGGCCGCCGCCTGCGCGAGGGAGAAGTCTTCGGCAAAGTCGGCAATTTCAACGACGGCGAACACGGCACCAGCTACCATCTGCATTTCGACATGCAGGTGCCGACCAAGACGGGCTGGGTTTTCGTCAACCCTTACATGACTCTTGTGTCGGCTTACGAACAGCTGATCGGCGCGCGCGGTATCGAGATAAAGGACGGTGACCCGATGCCGCCAATCGTGAGCGTACCGCCTGTCATACAACATCTCCAACCGCTTCGGCCTGTCGCCGAGCCTGCTGCAGCGGCGTCCGCCACGGCGATACCTCTCCCCATCGCTGCACCGAGGCAAGAAAGCGCGGCGGTGAGCGCAAGTCCGCACAAGATTTCAAAAGAAGTAGCAAGAACGGGTAAATCCAAGCCGCATAAACATCGTGTGCGGTACCGACGTCACGAGATATACGAAGAGTAATTTCCCAATCACCAATTCGTGCGGGCGCGTGATCGGCAGTTGTTCGTCGAGGCCCTCGCATATTGGTATATGCCACTCCACATTCGCTTCGTTCGAAGCAAGCATTTGTTTGCTGAACATTGGAATGATTGAGGAGAATGCCATGAAGACGATCAACACAGCCTTGCTCGTTGGAGCGCTGGCGATCGCAAGCTCAAGCGCTCTTGCACAAACCATCGCGCCAGATGTTGGCGTGAATTTCGGCTCGCCTACTTATCGTGCATATCAACAGGATATGGCGCTGAAGAGCTACGACAGCGCCGGTGGTGTTCGCAGCAATGGGCCGGCTTGGGCCTCCCGTTACGAGCACCGTCGAGCCCCCACCGCAGCAGAGAACCGCGCCCGTGAGATCGGCGGTCTCATTGTCAGTGGCGGCGGCGTCGATCTCCGCTAACGCGTACGACTTTTCTGCAAAAGAAGCCCTCCCGGCCGCCGCCGAGAAGGGCTTCTTTGCTTTGCGGCAAGATGGCCCACTGCCCCCGATTGTTTGCGCCCGGGGACCGTCTAAAATGACGGCATGCACCGAATCTCAGCACCGCTGACCCGCCGCTCCCTGCTTACCGCCGCACTTGGCACGAGCACCTTGTTTGCCCTGGGCGTGCCATCTTTCGCCAAGCCTGCCGGCTTCGACAGGTGGGTCGTTGCGTTCCGCCCGCGCGCGATCAAGCGCGGCATTTCAGAGCAGACATACGACCGCGTCATGGGCGCGGTGACGCCGGACACCAGCGTCTACGAAGCCGTGCGCGCGCAGCCGGAATTCACCGAGGAGACGTGGCAGTACATCAACCGCCGCTGCTCCGACTGGCGCGTGATCACCGGCAAGGAGCGCGCGCACGAATACGCCGCGCTGCTCAAGCGCGTTGAAGCCGACTACGGCGTCGACCGCTACACGCTGCTCGGCCTCTGGGGCATGGAGTCGTCCTTCGGCGACGTCATCACCAATCGCAAATACATGCGGCCAGTCATCCCGGCACTCGCAGCGCTGGCCTTCGGCGAGTCACGCCGCCGCGCCTATTGGGAAGCGGAGTTGCTCAACGCGCTCACCATCGTCGATCGCGGCTGGGCGCAGCCGTCCGACATGATCGGCTCTTGGGCCGGCGCCATGGGTCACACCCAATGGATGCCGGAGGTGTGGCTGCACATGGGCGTCGACTACGACCGCGACGGCCGCACCAGTCCCTTCGGCAAGCCGGACGATTCACTCGCCGGCACCGCGCGCTATCTGGTCGAGCGGGGCAAGTACCGGCGCGGCGAGGCCTGGGGCTGCGAGGTGCGCATTCCGGACGGACATCGCCGCCTCGCCGACAATCACACCTGGCGCACATACGAAAAATGGCACGCGCTCGGCGTGCGCCGTGCCGACAATGGCGCCTTCGCGCGGCCCAACGACCAGGTGAAGCTGTGGCTGCCGGTCGACGGCGGCCCTGCGTTTCTGGTCGGGCAGAATTTCCGCGCGGTCTATTCCTACAATCCCTCGAGCAACTACACGCTCGCGCTTCTGCACCTCGGCGATCTCATCCACGGCGAGCCGCCCTTCCATCAGCAGTTCCCCGGCGGCGAGCGGGTGCCCACGCTGGCCGAGGTGAAGGAGATTCAACGCCGCCTCAACGAGCAGGGCTTCCATACCGACGGCATCGACGGCCGCACCGGCAGCGATACGGTCAAGGCCGTGCTCGCCTACCAGAAGAAAGTCGGCATGGACCCGGCGGATGGTTATGCGGGGCTCAAGGTTTTGGCGCGCTTGCGGCAGACCGGGTGACGGGCCTCGTCCCCCGGGGGCAGCGCAGCGTGAGCGAAAGCGAACGGTGCGCTGCAGACCCGGGACCGTCGCAAAGCCGGTAAGGTCCCGGAACAGCTTCAAGTAGGGAGCTTCGAACAAATGGTGAACGAAGCGGCTCCCACTGAAGGTTGACCTGGTAAGGAATTTTCCTTACCTAAACCCGGAGGGCTCGGGCGAGTGAGAGCTGGCGGAGGGAGCCATGAAACACGACGCAGTCATCGAAGAATTCAGCACGATTTCCGCCAAGGGGCAGACAACTGTTCCGAAGCTGATCCGCCAAGCTCTCTCTCTCAACGAAGGCGACCAGATTGCGTTTCGCATTGACGACAAGGGCGTCACGCTGCGGCGCGCGGACGAAACGCGGGAAGACCCCGCCATCGCTTCGTTCCTGACTTTTCTGGCGCGGGACATTGAGAAGTCACCGCAGAACGTCAAAGCGCTTTCGCCGGCTTTGGCGAAACGCATCGCCGCCCTCGTTGAGGGCGTCGAACTCGATCTTGACGCTTCCATCGAAGGCGACGTCGACCTCTGACAGCGCCTCTCACCATCAACGGGTGGACGATTCTTGCCCATCCGCTTTTTCTCGGCCAAATCGAAAAATTGGTCGCGTCGGTCGAGGCCGCCCGAAAAAGAGACCCGCAAAACTACAAGCGCACCGCAAACACAAAAGTCCTGGCGGCAATCGCCGAGATCACCCTCAAGCGGATTCCGCAAGACCCATCCATTGCCCGATATCGCCAGGGCGACACCCTTGGCGAAGCGTACAAGCACTGGTTTCCCGACAAATTCGGCGATGGCAGATTCCGCATTTTCTTTCGCTTCGATCAAAAATCGAAAATCATCATCTATGCGTGGGTCAACGATAGCACCACGCTGAGAGAATACGGCTCAAAGACGGACGCTTATGCCGTGTTCGCAAAAATGCTGAGCGGCGGAAACCCGCCGGATGAATGGTCCTCTCTTGTTGCAGCCTGCGACCCGGCCAAAATGGCGGCCGTTGCTAGTGAGAAACTCACGACGACTTTTTTGAGCGACGAATGATCGTGGCGGCCGCGCCTGCTGTGCCGACGGTTCTGAGTTTTAAGCGCCCTACTCCGCCGCGACGCCGGGCTCGCGCATGAAATCCTGCCCGGCAATCCACGTCTTCAGGAACGCGACACAGGACGCGACCTTCTGCGGGATGACCGGCGCCTTCGGATACACCGCAAGCAGCGGCCGCGGCGCGACGCGGTAGCGCGGCAGCACCGTCACCAGCGTGCCCGCGGCGAGATCGTCGGCGATGCTGTAGCGCGGCACCAGCGTGATCCCGAGCCCGGCCAACGCCGCTTTGCGCAGCGCCAGCGCGTGATTGGAGAAGAACGTGCCGCGCACCTTCACCGGCACCGGCCCTTTCGGACCCTCGAAACGCCACAGCGTATCGTTCGGCGATACGTTCACGTGCACGAGACACGCATGTTCGGACAGATCGGCCGGTGTCGACAGCCGCCCGGCGCGGGCGAGATAGTCGGGCGAGGCGCACAGCGCCCAGTCGAGCGTGCCGATCTCCTCCTCCACCACCGTGGAGGCGCGTATGGTTGAGAAACACAGCACCAGATCGAGGCTGCGCTCGGCAAAATCATACGAGCCGCGATACGGCGTGTTCTCCAGCATCAGCGACACGCGCAAACGCGGCTGCATCTTGGCGAAGGCGACCACCGCGTCCGAGAGATGCGTGGTGCCGAAGGACTTCGGCGCCAGGATCTTAAGCGTCCCCACGGGCTCGGTGCGCGTGCGAAGGATCGAGCGCTCGTTGGTTTCGATCTCGCGGAACACCGTTTCGCAGAAATCGAGATAGGCGTGGCCTTCGTCGGTGAGGCTGAGCGAGCGCGTCGAGCGGTTGAGCAGGCGCACGCCGAGCCGCGCCTCGAGATCGTTCACGTGCCGCGACACCAGCGCGCGCGAGAGCCCGAGTTGGGAAGCCGCGATGGTGAAGGAGCCCGAGCGCACCACGCGCACGAAGCTCTCCATCGTGCGAAAACGGTCCACTGCGGCCTCGCCGGAAATGCTCGCCGTTATCAATAGGCGGCGCGGATCATTGTTGCAGATAAAGCAACAATATTGTGCGAATTTAGCGGCTTCTAAGCACTAATGTCAAAGCCTATAGTGCCGGGCAAGGGCAAGGGCGCGGATCAACGCGCGTGACCAGAAACAGGGAGAACGTCGGCAGAGGGTCGCGACCGTCAAGGTCGCAATCCGCAAGCCTTCTACGCACCGCATGACAGTGTCCTCGCAAGGTAAAGCGCCGGCCGCCGCCGCGCCCGCGCAGACGTCCGCCGATCCCGAAATTGCGTCCGTCGATCGTCCCGTCCCCGCCGGCGTCAATGCCGCGGCCTTCGGCAGCGACGTCGTCGCCGACGCGCTCCGCGCCCTCGATATCCCCTACATCGCGCTCAATCCGGGGGCGAGCTATCGCGGGCTGCACGACAGCATCGTGAACTATCTCGGCAACGAGCAGCCGCAGATGCTGCTCTGCCTGCACGAGGAGAGCGCGGTCGCCATCGCGCACGGCTACGCCAAGGTCACCGGCAAGGCCATGGGCGCGGCGGTGCATTCCAATGTCGGCCTGATGCACGCAACCATGGCCGTGTTCAACGCCTGGTGCGATCGCATGCCGATGGTGATCCTCGGCGCCACCGGCCCGGTCGATGCGACCAAGCGGCGCCCGTGGATCGACTGGATCCACACCGCGCGCGATCAGGGCGCGCTCATCCGCCACTACACGAAGTGGGACGATCAGCCGGCGTCCCCGGGCGCCGCGCGCGAGGCCCTGCTGCGCGCCAACTGGATCGCCAACACCGCGCCGCGCGGCCCGACCTACATCAATCTCGATGCCGAGATGCAGGAGGCGAAGCTCCCCGAGCCCATCGCGCCGATCGACGCCAAGCGCTTCATGCCCCCGGTTGAAAGCGCCGCGTCAGCCGAGGCAGTCGCGCAGGCCGCCGAGCTTCTGCGCAGCGCCAAGCGTCCGGTGATCCTCGCCGGCCGCGTGTCGCGCGATCTCGACGCCTGGAACGAGCGCGTCGCGCTCGCCGAGCGGCTCAATGCGCAGGTCGTCACCGATCTCAAGATCAGCGCCTCGTTCCCGACCGATCACCCGCTGCATGCCGGCGCACCGGGCGGCACGGTACTGTCGCCCGAGGCGATCGAGGCCATCCGCAAGGCCGACGTCATCTTGAGCCTCGATTGGGTGGACGTCGCCGGCTGCTTCAAGTCGGTCGGCGGCAATGTCACGGCCAAGGTCGTGCAGGTCTCCGTCGACCACCGCCTGCACAACGGCTGGAGCATGGACCATCAGGGCCTGCCGCCGGTCGATGTCTTCCTCGCTTGCGAGCCGGACGAGGCCGTGCCGGCCTTGCTGGCGGAACTGGGCCTTGGCAGCCGCCACGGGATCGCTGCCGGCACGAAGGAGTATCCGAAGCCGCCCGAAGGCAAACTCACCGTCGATCATCTCTCCGACGCGCTGCGCCGCGCGGTCGGTGACCGGCCGACCTCCCTCACCCACATCTCGCTGTCCTGGAATGGCGCGAGCTGGCACTTCCGCCACCCGCTCGACTATCTCGGCTCCGATGGCGGCGGCGGCGTCGGCGGCGGCCCCGGCATCTCCGTCGGCGCGGCGCTGGCGCTGAAGGGCTCCGGCCGCCTCCCCGTCGCGGTCTGCGGCGACGGCGACTTCCTCATGGGCGTCACCGCGCTCTGGACAGCGGCGCATTACCACATTCCCTTGCTGGTCGTGGTCGCCAACAATCGCTCCTTCTTCAACGACGAACTGCATCAGGAGCGCGTCGCCCGCGTGCGCAACCGTCCGGTCGAGAACCGCTGGGTCGGCCAGCGCATCTCGGAACCCGACATCGACCTCGCGTCGATGGCGCGCGCGCAAGGCGCGGTGGGCTTCGGCCCGGTGACCGAGATCGCCGATCTGGTCCCGACCTTCGAAAAGGCGATCGCCGCGGTCGAAGCAGGCCAGCTTGTGGTTGTCGATGTGCGCGTCGCGCCGGGCTACACTGCCGCCACCACCGCGGCCATGACCCGCGCCAAAAGCGACTAAGAGCGAACAGGGAACCGCCGGATGCTATCTCCCTCCGCATCGTATGCCGACGGTGACATCCTCGTCGCGGACGACATCTTCGTCCGCTTCGAGACAACTGAGGGTCCGGTCACCGCCGTCGACCACATGTCGTTCAATGTACGGCAGGGTGAATTCCTCTCGGTGATCGGCCCTTCCGGCTGCGGCAAGTCGACGTTGTTCAACGTCATCGGCGGCCTGCTCACGACGCATGAGGGCACCGTCAGCGTCGGCGGCGAGACGATTGCCGGTCCGCACAAATCGATCGGCATGGTGTTCCAGGAGGAGTCCACCTTCCCCTGGCGCAACGTCACCGACAATGTCGCCTTCCCGCTCGAGCTCACCGGCATGCCGAAGGCCAAGCGCATAGAGCGCGCGCGCTATTTCATCTCGCTGGTCGGCCTCACCGGCTTCGAGAAGCGCTTTCCCGGCGAACTGTCCGGCGGCATGCGCCAGCGCGTCTCGCTTGCGCGCACGCTCGCCTCCGAGCCGAAGATCCTCTTGATGGACGAGCCCTTCGCCGCGCTCGACGAACAGACGCGGCTGCTGCTCGGCGACAAGGTGCTGCAAATCCAGCAACAGTTGAAGCAGACGACGCTGCTGATCACCCACAACATCACCGAGGCGGTGCAGATGTCCGACCGCATCCTGGTGATGACCTACCGCCCCGGCAAGCTCAAGCGCATCGTCGAGATCAACCTGCCGCGCCCGCGCACTTCGGAAATCGTAGGCAGCGAAGCCTTCGGCCGCTACGTCGCCGAAATCTGGGCCGACCTGCGCGAGGAAGCGAGCCGCGGCATGAAGGACGAAGAGGCCCACGCTCTGCACGAGCACGCCTCATGAGCGCCGTCGCGCCGGCCCGGCCAACGCCCAGGCCTTCGCCTCTGTTCGCTTACGTGCCCGCTCTCACCGGCCTCGCCACCGTGGTCGGCTTCTTCGTGCTCATGGAGGTGCTGATCCGCGCGGGCGTCATCAGCCGCTACATCGTGCCGCCGCCGTCGGAGATCATCGGCAGCTTCTACCGCGTCATCACCGAAGAGCATGTCTTCCATCGCTTCCTGCTCACGCTCGGCGAATGCCTCGCCGCCGGCGTGATGATCACCGTCTTCGGCGTCGCCGGCGGGGTGCTGATGCACCGCCTCAAGCTCCTGCAGCAGGCCTGCGAGACCTGGGTCGCGGCCTTCGCGGCGGCGCCGGTGGTGCTGGCCTATCCGCTGTTCATGGTGATCTTCGGCCGCAGCGCCTGGACCATCATCATGATCGGCTTCGTTGCCGCGCTGCCGCCGGTAATCCTCAAGACGCTCGAAGGCATGTCCGGCACACGCAAAGTGCTGGTCAACGTCGGCAGGAGCTTCAACCTCTCGGCCAGCCAGCAGTTCTGGAAGATCATGTTCCCCGCCGCCCTGCCGACCATTTTCGTCGGCATCCGTCTCGGCTTGATCTTCGCGTTGATCAACATCGTCGGCGTCGAGTTCTTGATCAACTACGGCGGGCTTGGTCAGCTCATCAACGATCTGTCCGAGCGCTACGATCTCGCCGGCACCTATGCCGCGATCTGCTTCGTGATCCTGGTGAGCGTCGTCTTCTTCATGGCGTTGGAAAAGGCCGAGCGATGGCTGAGACCGGGCGATTGACACGCGCGGCGCCCGCCGCCCCCCTCATAAGCCCGGTGACGCTGCTGCGCGCGGCGATCATTCTCGGCACGCTCGCGGTGTGGGAGTTCCTCTCCCACTCCGGCTGGCTCTACCGCGACGTGGTGCCCTCGCTCCTGGCGATCGGCCGCGCGCTGGCCGACCTCCTGTCGCACGGCGATTACTACTTCAACCTCGGCGTCACCGCCGGCGAGATCGGCGCCGCACTCGCCATTGGCGGCATCTCCGGCATGGTTGTCGGCATCGTGCTCGGCGTGAACCGCTTCCTCGCCAAGGCCTTCGAGCCCTATCTCTATTATCTCGGCCCGACGCCGAAGATCATCTTCTTCCCGGTTATGATCATGTGGTTCGGGGTCGGCCCCGGCTCGAAGATCGCGCTCGGCGCGATCTCCTGCTTCTTCCCCGTCGCGCTCTCGGTCGCCGCCGGCATGCGCGGGATCGACAAGGTGCTGATCCGCGTCGGCAAGAGCTTCCGCCTCACCACCATGCAGATGGTGTGGAAGATCTATCTGCCCGCCATGCGCCATCCGCTCATCAATGGCGTACGCCTCGGCCTCGGCGTCGCGCTGATCGGCACGCTGCTCGCCGAGACGAAGCTGTCGAACAAGGGCATCGGCTTCATGATCATCCAGGCCTACAGCGTGTTCGACATGCCGCGCATGTATGCGCAGCTCATCATGCTGTTCGTGCTGGCGATCGGCGCCAATGCGCTGATCGGCCGCCTCGGCGGCCTCGACAAGATAAAAACACGATAACGCACGATCCCGAAAAGTGGGAACCGGTTTCGGATAAGATCTGGCGTCAAGAAGACTTCTCAGGGAGGGTAACAATGAAACACGTTCGCCTGTTCACCGGCGCGGCGCTTCTCGCCGCCGCGCTCGCGGCATCGCCGGCCTCCGCCGACGATCTGGTCAAGCTCACCATCGGCCAGCGCGGCAACTGGGACACCGCCATCACCCATCTCGGCGACAAGGCCGGCATCTTCAAGAAGCACGGCATCTCGCTCGAGATGATCTACACCTCCGGCAGCGGGGAGACGTTGCAGCCGGTGATCGCCGGCAGCGTCGATCTCGGCCTCGCGGTCGGCACGCTCGGCGCCATGGCCGCCTATTCCAAGGGCGCGCCGGTGCGCATCATCGGCGCCCAGGCGACCGGCGCCGCCGATTACTGGTATGCGAAGAATCCGGCCATCAAGACGCTCAAGGACGTCAACGGCCACACCATCGCCTTCTCCAGCCAGGGCTCTTCGACGCAGAGCGTCGTGCGCGCCTTCATCAGCGAATACAAGCTCAACGTCACGCCGCAGGCGACCGGCAACCCGAGCGCCACGCTCACCGCGGTGATGACCGATCAGGTCGACGTCGGCTGGGCCTCCCCGCCCTTCGGACTGAAGGAGCTTGAGGAAGGCAAGATTCACCTCGTCGCCAAGGCGACCGACGCGACGCTGGTGCGCGGGCAGACCATCCGCGTGCTGGTCGCCAACACCGAGGCGCTGAAGAACCGCAAAGAGGTGATCGACCGCTTCATGGCCGCCTACCGCGAGTCGATCGATTACATGTATTCGGACAATCCGCAGGTGATCGCGGACTATGCCGAATTCACCAAGACCCCGCAGGCCGTAGCCAAACAGGTGCGCGACGAGTTCTTCCCCAAGAGCCTGATCGATCCCGACAAGATCATCGGCTTGGAGACGCTGGTGCCGGAAGCGGTGAACCTGAAGTTCATCCCCACGGCGCTCAGCAAAGAGCAGCTCACCGAGCTGATCCAGATCCCGCCGAGGAAGTAGCCGCCTCTTTCTTCACGTCCGCCAGACATACTGTCATGCCCCGCGAAAGCGGGGCATCCAGTACGCCGTACCCGATTGTTCCGCGCGGTGGCTACTGGATCGCCCGCTTTCACAGGCGATGACAGGCTGAGATAGACCACGCGAACGGCCACTTCGTTACGCCGTCTCAAACCCGCCATGCGTCCACGCCGCGCGGTTCTCCGCCGCGGTCACGAAGGCGATGAACGCCTGCGCGGCGTCGGCTTCGGCGGTGTCCGAGGCAACGGCTGCGCCGTAGACCTGCTTTAGTTGCGCCGCGCCCGGCAGAGGTCCGACGACCGCCAGCCCGGGAATGCCGACGACCTCGCTGGTCGGATAGATGCCGAGATCGGCTTCGCCCTTGACGACCAGATCGATACCGCCGGCGAGCGCCGACCGGTGCACGATCTTGTCCTTGGCGATGCCGAGTTCGTCCATGAGCTTGCCGAGATGGGTGCCGCTCGGGGTCTGCCCCGGCGTGGCGTGCACGATGGACTTCGCGTCGCTCAGCGCCTGGCGGAATTTGTCCGCGGTCGAGATGTCGGGACGCGGCGCGCCCTCGCGCACCACGACGCTGGAGAGCACGGTGCCAAGGACCCCACGGCCGTCGGCGTGGAGCTTTCCTTCCGTCACGTAGCCGTCAAGCAGCGGCACCGGCATGACCAGGACGTCGGTCTTCTCGCCGGCCGCCAGGCGCTCGCGCAGCGCGCTCATGACCGCGTAAGAAAAGACCACCTTGTGGCCGCTCTGCTGCTCGAACCGAGGGGTGAGCGCGGCGAAGACTTCCCTCGGCGCGCCGCCGCTCATCACGCGAATGGTCGCCATGGCAGTGCCTTCCCTCGTCACAGCTTGAACTGCTCGTGCGTGCCCGGATGGAACAGTTCCTCCGGCTTCACCAATCGCGACGACAGCCCCTGCGAATGGTGATGCTTGAGGAAGTTCTCGAGCGTCTTGCGGTTCTCGTCGAGCCCGTAGGACCAGAAGTCCTCGCCCATGACGGCGCGCGCTTCCGCCAGCCGTTCCTCGACGAACGGCAGCGTCACTTTCGTCGCCGAGGTGTCGCTCAAGGCTTCGAGCGCCGCGTCCTTGGCTCGCGAGAAGGCCTTGAACACCGCACCCGGCAGCCACGGATGCTGCTCGGCGATGGTGCGGCGGATGCCGACCAGATGCATGATCGGGAAGATGCCGGTGCGCTTGAAATAGTCCTTCGCCGCCGCCACCGGATCGGGGAACAGCCAGCCGACGTTGGGCGTATTCTTCGGCAGGGACGGCGGGCGCGGCGCGATGAAACCATCGATGGCGCCCTCGGCGAGCAGTGCCGAGATCGTCTTGCCCTCCGGCGCGTTGTCGAGCTTCACATCGGGAGGCAGGTTGATCGAGATCTTCTCCGGCCGGCCGGCATCCTCGATGCCGCCGCGGATCCAGTGGATGTCGGAGGGCTTCACGCCGTAGTCGTCTTCCAGGATCGCGCGCGCCCAGACGTTGGCCGTGAGCTGATATTCCGGCACGCCGACCTTCTTGCCCTTGAGATCCTCCGGCTTTTTGATGCGGTCGGTGCGCACGTAGATCGAGGTGTGGCGGAAGGCGCGCGACACGAAGCAGGGCACGCCGACGTAAGGGCCGCCGCCCTGCGCGGTCTTCACCGTGAAGCTCGACAGCGAGAGCTCGCAGATATCGAATTCGGCATGGCGCAGCGCGCGGAAGAAAATCTCCTCGGGCGAGAGGGTCATGCAGACGGGATTGACCCCGTCGATCTGTACGGTGCCGTCGATCAGCGCGCGCGTGCGGTCGTAGGGGCCGACGGCGACGGAAAGATTGAGTTTGGCCATGGAACGTCCGGACTTGAGGGCGGGAGGCCTTCATAAGGGAAACGGGAGGGGGAGGCAAAGTGCGGGTTTGCGCACCCCGGATGCGGCGCAGCATGGAGCCATACGCGCGTCTTCGACGCGCTATGGCGCAATGCTGCGCTGCTGATCCGGGGCCCCGGTTGTATGAAGTGAAGAAAGCGGGGTCCCGGGTCTGCCGCGCACCTTGCCGCTTCGCGTCACGCTGCGCCGCGCCCGGGACACGAGTCACAGCCTGCTCCACGCGCGCCGTCTCACGCCCCGGTAATCTTCACGCTGCTATTGGGGCTCACGCGCACGGTCTTTTCCGCCGCGACATAGCGCTCGACCAGCTCCCACACCGGCGGGCCTTGCGTGCGCTCGTTGACGCTCGCCCAGCCAGCCACGGCGTAGTCCTTCTGCGGATCGATCGGCTTGCCGGATTTGAGATGGGTCATGGCGGAGATGCGTTGCCCAATCGGCTTGCCCACATCGATGCTGTAACCGAGGCCGCCGCAGCGGACCATGTCGCCGCCCTGCTGGTAATAGGGATCGGGGTTGAACAGGTTGTCGGCGACGTCCTCGAGCACCTCCTTCAGGCGCTCGCCGCTCATGCTCATGCGATAGACCTGCGGATAGGTGATCGCCGTGGCGTTGTGGATGTCCTCGATGGTGATCGCCTGCCCCGGCAGCACGCTGGTGCCCCAGCGGAATCCGGGCGAGAGCGCGATCTCGGCGTCGCGCTCCTTGAGCAGCGCCGCGCAGATGAGATCGTCGAAGGTGCCGTTGAAATTGCCGCGCCGGTACAGCAGCGACTCCGCCCGCCCCACCTCGCGCGCAAGCTCCGCCGCGTAAGGCGCGCGCGCTTTCGCAATGGCGCCGGCCATCTCCGCGTCCGGCGCGATGGCATCGGCGAACAACGGGATCAGCTTGTAACGGAAGCCCTTCACCGCCCCGCCCTGCACATCGAGGTCGAGCCGCGACACGAACTTGCCGTGGCTGCCTGATGCGATCAGCAGCGTCTTGCCGACCGTCACCGCCTCGGGCAACGCGTCATGCGTATGGCCGGTGAGGATCACGTCGATGCCGGCAACGCGCGATGCGAGCTTGCGGTCGACGTCGAAGCCGTTGTGGGACAAGAGCACGATGAGTTGCGCCCCTGCCTTGCGCGCCTTCTCGACCGTGGCGCGCACCTCCTCCTCGCGGATGCCGAACGACCATGTCGGCATCATCCAGCGCGGATTGGCGACCGGCGTATAGGGGAAAGCCTGTCCAAGTACGGCGATCTTCACGCCGCCCTTCTCGAACATCTTGAAGGCTTCGAACACCGGCTCGTTCCACTCGGTGTCGCGCACGTTCAGCGCCAGGAACGGGAAGCCGAGTGTGCCGACCAGCGCCTTCACCCGCGCCTCGCCATAAGTGAATTCCCAATGGCCGGTCATGGCGTCGGGCTTCAGGAGCGCCATGCACTCGACCATGTCCTGGCCCTGCGAGCGATTGGCGCCAAGCGAGCCCTGCCATGTGTCGCCGCCGTCGAGCAGCAGCACTTTGTCGTTGCCGCGCTCGGCACGCACGCGCTTGACCACCGTCGCCAGCCGGTCGAGCCCGCCGATGCGGCCGTAGGATTGCGCCAGCGCCGCGAAATCCTCCGAGGTGAGCGCATAGGCGGCCGCGGATTTCTCCGGGATGCCGAAGCGCGTCAAAAAATCCTTGCCGGTGATGTGCGGCGGCTGGCCGCGCGCCTCGCCGACGCCGAGGTTCACCGACGGCTCGCGGAAATAGACCGGCAGCAGCTGGCCGTGGATGTCGGCCACATGCAGCAGCGTGATATTGCCGAGCGCGTCGAACTTCGTGAGTTCGTCCTGCGTCAGCCTCTGTTGCGCGAATGCGCGCGTGAACGTTGCACCGCCGGCGGCGATGGCCGCCGTCGCGGCGCCGACCTGGAGGAGCTCACGGCGGCTGATCATGGGAATTCTCCGACCTCGATCCGTCATCCTTCGAGGCTCGCGCTTCGCGCTCGCACCTCAGGATGACGGATCTAGGTCTGAGCGCGGCCAACCGCTTCAGACCTAATGCCTGATCCCCGGCACGCTCAGCTTCTGGCCGTCGTTCTGCGACGCCAGATAGATTTCCAGGTCGCCATATTCCTTGGCGTCCGGCGGCAGTTCGTCGGCACGGATGTTCACTTGGCACCACTGGAAGCGCTGGCGGATATCCCAGATCGCCTGGAGGCTCGTGCGCCACGTCGGGAAGTGATCGTACTGTCCCTTCGGCTCGCCGAGCCATTGGCCGCGGATCCAGTGATTGGCCGCCTTGCCGTGACAATCGGTGCAGGCGAAGTTGAGCTCGCCGAGCTTGCGGCTTGCGAGTTCCTTGCCGCGCGCGATCGCCGCCTGCGACTCCGCGCTCGTCGTGTCCACCGCGATCGGCGTCCCATTGGCGAGATAGTGCAGGTAGACGGACATCACGCGGTTCTCGTCGGTCTCCATCGGCCACTCGGCGCCGGTCGTCGCCTTGGCGTGGCGCGTCACGAATTCCTCCACGCCCAGCACCTTGCCGAGCCGCGGCTCCCATTTCGGCATGGAGGCCGCCCAGCTCTTGAACTGCGCTTTCGGATCGTTGTGGCACGTCGCGCAGGCAAAACCCGACGACAGGCGCTGCTTATAGAGTTCCTGTGCCTTGTCGATCGCCCACATGCCCGGATTTTCCATCGGGTCGAGATTCTCGCGCTTCTCGACGGGCGCGGGACGCTTGTCCGGATTGTCCAGCTCGGTCTTGAACACCGCCGGCGTCTTCAGCGTCTTCAGGAACGCGACGATGTCGCCGATTTCCTGGTCGTTGAACATGCCGTGGCTGCCCCAAGGCGGCATCACCGTGTCCGCGTTATAGACGCGCGCGTCGTAGACGGTATTAAACAGATACTCGTCGTCGCGCCCGGTATTGCCGATCTCGGACAGATCGGGCCCGACGTTACCCGGAAGGTCGGCATTGCCCGCCTGCCCCATCACGTGACAGGCGAGGCACGAGCCGCCGCGATTGCGGTCGGCCACCAGCTTGGCGCCGTTGGCGGCATCGCCGGTAATCGGGCCGGTGAGCTTGCGCGGCTCTTTCGGCGCCGGCGGCGAAGAGAGTTTCGCCAGCGTATTGAATTTCGCCTCGTCGCGCGCGGGCCAGCCGGGATAGCGCTTCCACGGACTCGCCGCGGCTTCGCCTTTCAACTCGAGCGGCGGCAGCGGCTTCTTCGCCGCCTGGTCCTGCGCCTGCGCGGCGCCCGCAGCCATGACGGCAGCCATCAGCGCGGCGCGCGCCAAAAATCCTTCACGCATCGTTCATTCCTCCCCCAACGAAGTCTTCCTCATAGCCCGCATCCCGCGAAAGCCCCGCGCGGGAGACGCGGTGTCAGGCCACGGTGATCTGCTCTTCCGCGGTCGTGACCGTGCCGTCGTCGTCGGTCCAGGTAAACTTGAAGGTGCCGCTCTCCTCGACCTTGGCGAAGAACTGCATGTAGGGGTTCGCCGCGACCGCGGGCTCCATGTTCGCCGTAAACACCGGCTTGCCGTTGAACTCGCAGGTGAAGGTGTTGATGATCTTGCGCGGGATCGTCTTGCCGTCTTTGTCCTTGCGCTGACCCGACTCCATGATGTGCGGCATCAGCGTCTTGATCTCGATGATCTCGCCCTTCTTCGCTTCCTTGGGAAGCTTGAGCCGCGGCTTGTCCGCCATGATGCTCTCCTGAAATTCTTGTACGTTTTTGGACGTTAAGAAATTAGCCGCCGCAGCCGCCGATGGTGACCTTCACCAGCTTCTGGCCGGTGTAGAACGCGCCTTTGCTGGTCTTGGCGACGACGACGATGTTCTGCGTGGCGGCGAGCCGGATGCGGGTCGAGGCGTCGGCCTTGCCCGACATCGGCGTGAAATGGAACGTGGCGACGCCCGGGTTGGGATTGCCCTCGGAAACCACCAGCACCTCGCTGACATAGTCGTCGGCGGTCATCGGCGCGTCGACCGAAATCGCCAGCGGCACGGTGTTCCCATTCTCGGCGATCTCCGGCAGCTCGATCGAGATCTTGCCCTGGTCGGGCGTCTTGCCGCCGGTGAATTTGGCGATCTGGTCCGCCGCCTCTTTGGCCGAGGCCAGGGCCTTCTCATCCCAGCCGAGGACCGTGAGCGCTGCGCCGCCCGCGCCGATGACAAGCGCCGCGCGACGGGAAAGCTGTCGCATGAAGTACCTCCCGAAATTTCATTTTTGGAGCTGACGAAAAGCCCCGCCCGAGGCGGACCATAACCGCGCGAGGGTGGGTCTTCAAATCATATTCATGAAGGGGAATACCTCTCCGGCCTCATGGTGAGGAGCGCTGCGAAGCAGCGCGTCTCGAACCATGAGGCCGATGTCGGCTAAATCCGACATCGGTGGCCGCCCCGTCCTTCGAGACGCATCGCTTCGCGAAACTCCTCAGGACGAGGCGGAGAGAGGGCCTCGCTTGATTGCGACACAACTCAACCCGCCTGCGCCTTCAGGTAATCCCGAAACGTCTTCGTCTCATACGCCTTCTCGCGCACGAAGCGGAAAAGGGCGATGAAATCCTCGGGCCGCAGATAGCCCGGCGCGCGCGCGACCTCTCGCTTCGGCGGCGCCAGGTCCTTGAGCGGCTCCGCGCGCTCGGCGAAGAACTGGAAGGTCGGGGTGAAGCGCACGTCGTATTTGTGCGCCAGTTCCTTTTCCGACAGCTCCTGCCCATCGAAATCGGTCACCTTGCGCGAGCCGATGATATTGAGCTGCTCGACGACGAAATTGGCCTTGATGTAATCGGAAACGTCGCTGCGCGCGAAATTGACGAAATGCGTCTCCTTGCAATAGGGGCAGCCCTTGAGCTCCCACATGATCACGAAGCGCTTTCCGTCCTTGTGCGCGCCTTCGAGATCGTCGGCGAGCTCGAGGAAGCTCTCCAGGAACCACGGCTCCTTGTAGAGCCCGTCGTCGGTCAGGATCGGCTCCGCCCGCGCCGGCGCGAACCGCAGCGCGGGAAGCGCCGCCGCGCCGGCCAGAAGTCCACGTCGTGTGATAGGCATGCTTTGTTTACCGCGCCTGCGCGGCTCCCCTCGCCCATCCGCCGGGCGACGCCTATAGTCCGCCTCCCATATAGCCATCCCTCACGGTCCGGTGAAGAGCAATGCTGGTCAGGTTCGCCCGCGCGGCGCTTGTTGTCTTTGCTCTGACGGGCGCGGCTCATGCCGACGACCTGGCTGACTTCAACGCCGCCGCCGAGGCGGTCGCCGCGCAAAACCGCGTCGCGATCGGGTACCTTCGCACCGGCAATACCGACCTTGCGGCGATCGCCTTCGACAAGATGCGCGCGGCCTGGGGTGAATTTTCCAAGCGCTTTTCCGGCCGGCGTCCCGACCTCTTCAAGGACAACACCTATTATGTCGTCGCCGTCACCGATATCAGCACGCGGCTGGTCACCGCCGATATGATGCTCAATGCCGGGCGCGCCGAGATCGCGCAGCAGGCATTGATCGCCGTGCGTGACGACTTCTACAAGCTGCGCAAGTCTGCCGGCATCGTCGTGCTCGCCGACTGCATCTACGACGCCAATACGGCCATGGACGCGCTGATGGCTTATAACGACGACACGCTCGATCTGAGCAAGCCCGAGGTAACGACCGACATCATGGGCAAAACCGCGGCCTATACCGCTTTGCTCGGCAACTGCGACGGCCTCGCCGGCGACCCTGTTCGCAATGAGCCGGAATTCCGCCGCCTGATCGACGGCGCCAAAGCCAGCCTGGCGCTGATCCCGAAGGCCGTCGCCACCAACGACGCCGGCCTCCTGCACCGCGTGCTGATCGAACTGCGCTCGTTCGATAACCTGCTGGCATTCTGGTTCGGGTGACCGCATAGCTTCGCCGCTTGCGCGCTTATCCCTCCCCTGAAAGGTAAGAAAGAATCGCGGCGCGGCAGTCACTTACAGCGGGCATAACATATTCCTATTTTCTCCTTGACCACATTCCTAACATAGGCGCATAATCCTCCCGTCCTGCTCAGCGAGGGCGCTGTCATGAGGCGTCTTGATGGTGGAGCAAGGATGCGGCGCCGCGGGCGGGAGACGAACGCTCCTCCCAAGCTCCCGGGCGGTGACGGGGCTCCGCCTGGAAATCTGATTTGTGAATCCTATCCACCCCCGACTGATCGAAAAAATGTGCCAAAGTAGTGCTAAGATCCCCCGCCAGGAGCTGGCTGATAGCGGGCCACGCCTCCGTTGCGTGGTTGCTAAAAGCGCGGCCCGTCATCGACAAAACGCTGCGATGGCGCGCCGAAAGGCGCCGCGCCTTCCCAAAAGGAAGATGCGCTACTACCCACTGACGCGCTTTTTCGGCGCGCCATCCCCTCGCATTTTTGCGGGGGGCGACTCCCCCGCTCCCCCTGTTCGCGGGGGGGCGACTCCCCCACACCCCCTGTTCGCGGGGGGCGACTCCCCCGACCCCCCTGTTCGAGAGGGAAGGAAAGACAGGCCTACCCCGGGCCGCGACAAAGAACAGGGGCGGCGAAGCGTTGGCTTCCTACTACGGGCTTATCGCAAACGTCATATCGAGTTCTGTGATAGACTATGCACAGCATCACCGTGTGCATTTCATCCGCCACAGCGCGCAAGGAACGAGGCCGCTGTTGTTTGAAGATATCCTGAAATTTCCTTCTCTCATCGCAGTTGCCGGCGCGATGCTCTTGCTCTTTGCGTCCGCCTCATCGCGCGCGGCGGAACTCGTCATGTTCGAGCAGGCCGGTTGTGAATGGTGCGCGGCCTTCGATCGCGACATCGCGCCAGTCTATCCGAAAACCGACGAAGGCCGGCGCGCGCCGTTGCGCCGCGTCGATATCGCGCAGCCGCTGCCGCAGGATTTGGCTTTTATCGCCGTTGAAAGACTGACGCCGTTGTTCGTGCTGGTGGACAATGGCCGCGAAATCGGTCGCATCCGCGGCTATCCCGGAGAAGATAATTTTTGGGGCCTCCTCGACGCCATAATGAAGACGCTCGACGAGACGGGCCGGGAACACGCGGAGTTGTCAAAAAAGCCGTTGCGCCTCGCCGACTGATCGTCTGTATTCGCTATCGTTCGGGGCCGCGACCATTGGTGTGTTGATGGATTTGCCGCGCCTGGACACTCGCGACCGCTCGCAAGAGCTCGATCGCATCCTCGACAATGCGAAGCGCGCAAGCGTCTTCCTCAAAGCGCTCGCCCATGAAAGCCGGCTGCTGATCTTGTGCATCCTTGCCGAGGGCGAAAAGTCGGTCGGCGAGCTGGAAGAGATCCTCAGGCTGCGCCAGCCGACCGTATCGCAGCAGCTCGCGCGGCTCCGCAGCGAGGGCCTGGTGTCGACGCGGCGCGACGGCAAGGCCGTCTACTACAATCTCGCCAGCGATGAGGCGCGCACGATCATCGGTGCGGTATACGACGTCTTCTGCCGCAAGCAGAAAAAATCACGCTGACGGCAGCAGCGCGCTGGTGCGTCCGCTGAGCCAATAGGCGATCAGCCCGATCCATTCATGGACGCTGTCGTCGAGGTCACTAAGGCCACGGGACAACGCGGACTTCGGCGACAGCGAGAAACGCCGGCCCGTCTGCCAATCGACCGGATAGGCTTCGACCGCAAATCCGATCCGCCGGAAACAGCCGACCGCGCGCGGCATGTGCTGCGCCGACGTCACCAGCAGCCAGCGCTCGCCCGGCTTCGGTTTGGCGATCTCGAAGCTGAAGGCGGCATTCTCGGCGGTGTTGCGCGCGCGCGATTCGAGAACGACGCGCGTTCGCGGAACGCCGAAATCGTCGAGCAGCGGATACAGGTAATTCGCCTCGGCGCCGTCATTGCCTCTGAGACTCGCATCGCCGCTCGTATAGATAATGCGCGCGTTGGGGTAGGCGCGCGCCAGCTTGGCGATCGCGGTCACCCGCTCGGCGTTTTCGGTGAGCGCGACATCGCCATGGACACGCGACAGCCAAGGATCGATGGCGCCGCCGAGCACGACGATGCCGTCGGGCGCGCCGCGTTTGGGATCCCAGGCTGGAAAACGGCTCTCCAGGACATGCCCGAGCGCATGGCCGAGCGGCAAGTAGGCCGCCACGACGAGCACGACAAGCGCCGTCGCCATCAGCCACGTTCCGGCGCGGCGCCAGCGCGTCGCCATCAGCACAAGGCCGATGAGCGCCAGCCCGATCAACAGATTCGACGGCACCAGGATCAGGGCGACGGTCTTGGAGAGGATGAAGAACATCAGCGTGATTTTTTCCACGCCTCGTAGCGCTTCTTGTTTTCTTCGTTCGGCGGATAGAGGCCGGGGAGTTGTGCGCCCTTCTCGACCTCCTGCACCAGCCAGCTTTCCAGGAGCTCGTGCTCGGCGCCTTCGCTGGCGATGAAATCGACAAGCGCGGCCGGGATCACGACCGCGCCGTCGTCATCGGCGACGATGATGTCGTTCGGGAAGATGGCGCAGCCGCCGCAGCCGATCGGTTCGTTCCAGCCGACGAAGGTGAGCTGGTTGACCGACGCCGGCGCGGCGACGCCTTGGCACCACACCGGCAGGCCGGTGGCGAGCACGCCGTGCTTGTCGCGCATCACGCCGTCGGTGATCAGCGCGCTGACGCCGCGCTTGACCATGCGCATGCACAGGATGTCGCCGAAGATGCCGGCGCCGGTGACGCCCATCGCGTCGGCGACAACGACGCAGTTCTCGGGCATGGCTTCGATTGCGCTGCGCGTCGAGATCGGCTTCGACCAGCTCTCCGGCGTGGCCAGGTCCTCGCGCACCGGCACGAAGCGCAGCGTGAAGGCCGGGCCGGCCACGCGCTTGCCGGAGAAGCCGAGCGGCATCGCGCCGGCCATCCAGGAATGGCGGATGCCTTTCTTCAGCAGCATCGTGGTGATGGTGCCGGTGGTGATCTGTTGCAGCGCTTCCAGGGTGGCGTTCATTGTTCTATCCGATCAGGCAGGTTGAAAACCGCGTTAAGGCTAATCAGGCGGGTTGAAGACCGAGCCGCTCGTCGCGGCGGCGGAGGCAGGCGATCAGCGGGATTGCGAGCAGAAGCATCCAGAGCTTGCCGACGATCTGCCCGATGAGGAAATCGAGCGAACCGAAAGCGAGCCACAGGAAGACGATCGAGTCCACCACCAGCCCGACGAGGCACGAGGCGATCACCGCGGTCACGAGACGGCGGCGGGCGAGCGGCGTGTAAACGGCGAAGTCGGCGAATTCCGAGAGGAGGAAGGCGCTGGCGGACGCGATCACCAGCGGTGGCGGCGACAGGCCGGCCGACAGCGCGGCGCCGGCGACGATCGCGCCGATGCCGAATGGCACGCCAAGCCGCCGCTGCACCAGATCGCGCAGCACCAGCGCGGCGCCGACCATCAGCACGCCGGACGGCGCCAGCAAGCCCGGCGCCACCGGGATGACGCAGGGGCCGTCACGCAGGCACACAGTGCCGACACGGCCGATCATCCAGTTGGCCGCCGGTATGGTCAGGCAGAACAGCGCCAGGAAGACGGCGCCCTCGATGTTCCTGCGTCTGTCGATGTCGGTTGTGCGCATGTCGCTGTCAGGTCGCCTTCCGCTGCATGAATTTGGCAAAGCCTTGCGCGCGCAAGGCGCAGGCCGGGCAATCGCCGCAGCCATAG
>DATARB010000339.1:0-8679 GCA_036264375.1 Pseudolabrys sp. | reverse complement strand
GCACCCGCGCCTCCGGCGAAATGTAAGAAAACAACCCGCCTTGATCGACAAATGCGCCCCGCATCCCGGCCTCCGACGATTCGTGATGCAAAAAGTGAATCATCACTTCACGGTCATGGCGAGGGGGTTTTTCAGCAAACTAGATGATCGCAGGAAGGAAGCGTCTATGCATTCCGATCCTCGCGATAGTGCCGCAGCGCGCGATCGCGATGCCGCGCGAGATGCAGCGCCATCCGACAATGCCGATGCGGTTCGCACGGCAATCGCGGACAGCGTGAGTGAACTCTCGCGCTCGACTGACCCGCAGCACATCGTAGCGAAAGCGCTGGCCCTGATCGGCACCGCCACGGGCGCGAGCCGCATTCGCCTCGACAGCCGCGCATCGCTCAATAAGCCGCCGCAACGCTACGAATGGCAAGCGCCCACGAGCGCGGCGCCGCCGGAAGACGCGGCGGCCAAGTTGGCGCAAAAACCGCCGTTCGTGATCCCCGGCGTCCAGCTCACCTTCGCGCCGACCGCGTGTTGACCAACGGCATCATCAATTTGCGCCTCACCCCCTCGGTGCGCGAGCTAGACTTCACCAATGCCGTTCTCGTCTCGGGCTTCCGCATCCCGGCGCTCACCAAGCGCGAAGCGCGCACCACGATCGAGCTGCGCGATGGGCAGAGCTTCGCCATCGCCGGCCTGTTGCAGACCGAGGGTCTGCGCAACATCGCGCAGGTACCCTGGATCGGTTCGGTGCCAGTACTCGGTTCGCTGTTCCGCAGCACCTCGTATCAGCAGCACGAGACCGACCTCGTCGTGATCGTGACGCCGCACCTGGTGGAGCCGGCGGCACCCGGCCAGCGTATTGCCACGCCGCTCGACGAGAGCTTGTCCGGCAACGACGTCGATCTGTTCCTCCTCGGCCAGAGCGAAGTGCGCAAGAAGCGCACCGAAGCTCTGCTCGATGACCACAAGCCGCCCGGACCCTCAGGCTACATCATGCCGGTCGGCGCCAGATGAGGGCACGCACCATGCCAAATGCACTGCGGCTTGCAACGATCGCCGGCATCGTCATCCCGGCGCTCCTGCTGCACGGGCCGAGCGCACGCGCCGGCGACGTGCTCATCTACGATTTCGCCTCACCTTATCTGCGGCGGATGGATCGCATCACGCCCGGTGCCGGCGACGCCGCGGCAGTGAACACCGCCACCCAGATGGTCGATCCCTGGCCGCGCAATGTCGGCAACCGGCACATCCAGTTCGACGGCGAGCGCATGGCCAACGTGTACGAGCGCTATCGCGACGTACGCAAACTGCCGCTGGCGCCGCCGCCGATCGCACCGATTGCGATCGGCACGAGCGGGTTCTCCTCCGGACGCGGCGGGGGCGTTGGCGGCGGCGCCGGCGATGGAGGCGGAAAATGACCATCCAGGATTGTTTTCACGCGTCGAAACGCGCAGCCGCCAAGGCGCGTCCGGCAGGCGAAGAACTCACCTGATGGCAATCGAAATTTTCTTTTCAAGGATACACACCTGCGCCTTGGCCGGGTTGATCGCCATTGCACTCGCCGGATGCCAGACGCCCGGCGACGCGGGGCCGGAAATCACGGCGTCGACGCCGATCGTCATCGAGCCGGATACCAATCCGATCGATTTCTCGACCTTGCTGCCGACGGAAACCTTCCGCCTCCGCTTGCAGCATTTCGAGCGCGGCGAATACGGGCTGTCCGAGGAGTATTTCCGCCGCACCGTCGAGAAGACGCCGGACAATGTCGAGGCCTGGATCGGGCTGGCCGCGAGCTATGACCGCATCAAACGCTTCGATCTGGCCGACCGAGCCTATGCCTCGGCGATCCGCCTCGTTGGCGAGACGACGCAGATCCTCAACAACCAGGGCTATTCGTACATGCTGCGCGCCGACTTCCTAACCGCGCGTGCCAAATTGAACAAGGCCTATCGCCGCGATCCCGGCAATCCGACGGTGATCAAGAACCTCCGCATCCTGAATGCAAGCGACCCCGGCAGCGGCGGCCACCGCGGCTGAGGCGCGCGATCGCCGTCGTTCCGTTACCTGTGCAACCGGGCACTCAGCCCGCAACTATGCTTGTGGCGCCACCGAACGGTTTATTGCCCGGTTCGGTCGACGCAGGCGAGCGCGGCCTTCCGGCCCCATCTTCATCCCGAAGAACGGGCGCACGAACCAGAACGGCCGTATCAGGCCGACGTAGATCGCCGATGTGCCGACAAAGGTTGCCAGCGTGGCGAGGACAAACCCTGTCAGGGGCGGCGCGCCGCGCCGAAGCAGCCAGTAGACCGCGATCACCGTCACGGTCTGATGCAGCAGGAATAGCGGATAGACCGCTTGCGTCGCCGCGGCGAGAAAGGCCGGCCGGCCTGTCAGATAACGGTTGGCGAAGCCGATGATGGCGAACAGCCAAGCCATCGTGTTCACCGTGGACAGCAGCGCGTAGGCGGCGAGGTCTTCCTTCGAGAGGACCGGACGAACCGCGCCGTCGATGTAGACGGCGTAGAAGATGGCGTAGGCGAGGATGCCGACGCCGAGCGACAGAAAGCGCTGACGGTTGAGCGCAGCCAGCATCTCCGGCGAGCCGTAGAGGAGGGCGCCATAGAGCAGCAGGACGCCGTAGTAGCTCAGCCCGTACCAGGGACCGATCAGGCCGAAACCGCTGCCGTCCGACATCGGCGTCATCCACAGCATGGTGGCGGTCAGAGGCAACGGCATCAGCCATTGCAATCCTGTGCGCGCCGCGAGGCGTCCGAGCTTCGCATGCACGGCGCGTCCCTGCGCGCTCCGCAGCCATAGGAAGCACGGCAGCAGGACGAAGGTGAGTGCCAACACGTAGGCCAGGAACCACAGATGAGCCGGGCCCAGTCTGCCGCCCGGATAAGCGCCTGTGAGCGCCTGCATCATCCAGCTTACAAACGAACCGTGAAACGCGCCGGTATAGACTTGCGTCAGATAGTTCTGCGGCGGCACCAGCACGACCATGCCGAAGGCGAGTGGCAGCAGCAGACGGCGCACACGGTCGGCGGCGAAGTCCAGCGGCGAGCGCTCGCCCAGGGCGAAGATGATGGCGGCTCCCGATACGACGAAGATCAGCGGCATGCGCCAGCGGTTCATGAAGCGCAGGCCCTCGCGCAGCCAATCGATAGTATCGCCGCTGGTAAGATGCCAGTTCCAGCCCGTCCAGGGCATTCTGGCGTGATAGAAAATCAGCAGCCCGAAGGCGAGGGCCCGAAGCCAATCAAGATCGGCGCGGCGGCGGAAGTCCGGCGCATTGGAATCGGGCATGGTAACCCCTCGCAATGCAAAGGTGCGAAACGCCGTCTTTCGACAAGCGCGTCCGGGTCTTCGAGTTCGACATCTATGCGGCAGGCGGGCTCAAGGTTTTTGCGAGCGAACAACGCCAACTATCGGGAACATTGTGCTGGGAGGCCGTTGCCATTGGAAGCAGTGTGCGGCCCTATTCGCCGGCGCAAGAGTGTTAGACCGAATGTGCCAGCCGGCCCGGAACTTAAAAATACTGTATTAAAATCAATAGGATGGCGGAGCCGGAGGGATTCGAACCCTCGATACGCCTTTACAAGCGTATAACGGTTTAGCAAACCGCCGCCTTCAGCCACTCGGCCACAGCTCCGTGGGGCAAGGCGTATAGAATCCGGCCTGTCCGGTCAAACAACCAATTGGCATCCGGCGGATGCAAATTCTCCCCTGTGGATGCGGCCGCTGTCCGTGGCCGCTGCGGAGCCGTTTCCCCCGCACAGACTTGTATATGCCGCGCCGAAAAGGCACTTGGACACGCTCGCCGGCCTTACCACGCCGGCCGAGGGGGACTGTCAGCGATGAACCGGAAGCAGCGACGCGCCGCAGAAAAGCAAAATCCTCCTGGGCCCGCGATCGCGCCGGCCGATCCGCTGCGCCGGCTGCTGGCCGAGGCCGCGCAGGCCGAGCGCGCCGGCAAGCCCGATGCCGCCGTCCGCGCCTATCGCCGCCTGCTTGCGCTCAAGCCCGATCATGCCGAAGCCCACAACAATCTCGGGCGCGTCCTTCACGCCCAGGGCAAACTGCGCGACGCGTCGCAGCACTTCGCCCGCTCGTTGATGCTGATGCCGCAGGTGTTCGACCAATATGCCGGCATTTGCGCCACGCTGATTTCCCTGCTGCCGCCGCTGGGCGCGGCCATGCGCACGGCGGCCCAGGCCTGGCCCGAGCGCCGCAGTATCGACGCGCTCTTCGGGCCGGGGGAGTTCGACACCGTCGCCGGCGATCCGCTGCTGCTCTGCGTCCTCCAGTCGACACCGGTGCGCGATGTCGCCTTCGAGCGGCTCCTGACCTCGCTGCGCGGGGGCCTCCTTGCGGATGCGCTCGCCGGCAAGGCTGCCGCCGACGGCGTGCTCGCCTTTGCCTGTGCGCTGGCCAAGCAGAGCTTCATCAACGAATACATCTTCGCCACAACGCCCGAGGAGGACGCGCAAGCCGTCCACCTCATCAAGGTTCTCGACACCGGCGCCGACATCGCCCCCTTCGCGCTCGCGGCGGCGGCGATGTACATGCCGCTGTCCGTCTTGCCCGCCGCCGATAGCCTGCTCGATCGCGCTTGGCCACCGGCAATCGACGGCCTGTTGACGCAGCATCTGCGCGACCGTGCGCGGGAGCGCGAACTGCGCGCCGCGATGCCCCGCCTCAGCGCAATCGAAGACGGCGTCTCACAGCGCGTGCGGCAGCAATACGAGGAGAACCCCTACCCCCGCTGGGTGCATGTCGCAGGCGCGGTCGACCCCGCTCCCATCGACCAGTACATTCGCGGCCTGTTCCCAACCACGCCCTTCACGCCCACCGGCGAGAGCGGGCCGCTCGACGTCCTCGTCGCCGGCTGCGGCACCGGCTGGCATGCGATCGGCGTCGCGCAGAAATTCGCCGGCGCCAGAGTCCTCGCCGTCGACCTGAGCCTCGCCAGCCTCGCTTACGCCGAGCGCAGCACGCCTGACGGGCTCAAGCCCCGCATCAGCTATGCCCAGGCCGACATCCTCAAGCTTGGCAGCCTGGAGAGACGCTTCGACATGATCGACGCCAGCGGCGTGCTGCACCACATGGCCGATCCGTCGCTCGGCTGGCGCACGCTGGTCGGCCTCTTGCGTCGCGGCGGCTTGATGCACCTTGGTCTCTATAGCGAACTCGGCCGTCAGGATGTGGTCGCCGCGCGCGCCTTCATTGGCGAACGCGGCTATGACGCAACGCCGGCAGACATCCGGCGCTGCCGCCAGGATCTCCTGCAAACCCCCATGCGCAGCCTCACGCGCTTCACCGACTTCTTCACCACGAGCGAGTGCCGCGACCTGTTGTTTCATGTCCAAGAGAACCGCGTGACCATTCCGGCGATCAAGGATTTCCTCGCCGCGAACGGGCTGCGGTTCCTCGGATTTGAGTTCGACACGCCCACGCAGCAGGAATACCGTGCGCTGTTCTCGGGCTCCGGCTGGTCGCCGACCGATCTCGACCGCTGGCATGCGCTGGAGACCGCACGGCCCCAATTGTTTTCGAGCATGTATCACTTCTGGGTGCAGAAGGACTGACGGCGCAACACGCCAGCATGCGCGAACAAACATCCCCGTCAGGGTGTTAGTGGTAGGAGACGACCAGGCAAGGAGGGCGTGACATGCGGTCGATCACTTTCATACTCCCGGCATTATCGGCGCTCGCCCTGTTCACGCCGACGCCCGGCCATGCCGATCCGTACAAGTGGTGCGCCCAATATGGCGGCCTCAGCGGGGGCGGCCGCAATTGCGGCTTCGTCACCTGGGATCAGTGCATGGCCACGGTGAGCGGTATCGGCGGCTTCTGCGAGATCAACCAGTTCTATACGGGCCCGGAACGGCCCCCGCCCCGGCGCAAACGCCATCCCGCGACTGAGGGCTAGCGCCACGGCCAAGCCTTTACATTGACTGCCCGGCCCGGCCGTGCAATTGGCGCGGCCGTGCAACAGAAATCCTTCGATCTTGGCCAGGCGATGAACGAGGCGGTCACCCTGCATCGGCAGGGGAAGCTGCGCGAGGCCGAGAAGCTTTACGCCCGCGTGCTCAAGGCCGCGCCCGGCAATTTTGACGCGCTGCATCTCCTCGGGCTCATCAAGGCGCAATCTGGCCAGACCGGCGAGGCCTTCAGGCTGATGTCGGCGGCGCTGAAGGCCAACGGCCAATCCCCCGACGCCTGGAGCAACTTCGCCAATGTGCTGCACGCGCTCAAGTGTGACGGCGAGGCGCTTGACGCTATCGACAAGGCGCTCGCCTTTCGTCCGGACGACGTGAGCGTCTTGCAGCAGCGCGGCAACGCGCTCTATGCGCTCGGCCGCGCGGACGAAGCGCTGGCCTGCTTTGACGCGGTTTTGGCGCGCAATCCCGGCCAAGGCGAAGCGAGGCTCAACCGCGGCACGGCACTCGCCGCACTCGGCCGCCCGGGCGATGCGCTCGCCGAGTTCGACATGGTGCTGCGCCAGGCGCCATACCATCCTGACGCGCTTTACAATCGTGGCAATGCCCTGGTCGACCTCGACCGTCACGCCGAGGCCACTGCGGCTTACGACCAGGTGCTCGCGCGTGCGCCAAAGCACCTGAAGGCGCTGAACAATCGCGGCCGTGCCCTCCAGGCGCTCAACAGGCATGCCGAGGCCGCCGCCTGTTTCGAGAAGGCCATCGCCATCGACAAGACTTACGCCGATGCGCATTCGAACCTGGCGCAGGCGCTGCTCACCAGCGGCGACCTGCGGCGCGGCTTTGCCGAATACGAATGGCGCTGGAAGCGCACCGGCATGGAGGGCGCGCGCAAGAGCTACGGCAAGCCGCTCTGGCTCGGCGAATACCCGCTCGGCGCCCGCACCATCCTGCTGCATGCCGAGCAAGGGCTCGGCGACACTATCCAGTTCGCGCGCTATGTGCCGCTCCTGGCACGCGCCGGAGCAAAGGTGGTGCTGGAGGTGCAGCCGGAGCTCAAGCCGCTGCTCGGCTCACTCGAGGGTGTTGCGTCATGCCACGCGCGCGGTGAGCCCCTGCCCGCCTACGACGTGCATTGCCCGTTCGGCAGCCTGCCGCTGGCCATGAAAACCGATGCGGCCACCGTGCCGGCGGGCATCCCCTATCTGCATGCGGATGAGGCGGCTCTCGCCAAATGGCGCCCTCGGATCGAGGCGCTGCCCGGCAAGCGCGTCGCGCTCGCCTGGGCCGGCCATGCTCGCCACGCCAATGACCGCAACCGCTCGGTGGAGCTTGACCTGCTGGCGCCGCTCTTCGCCATCGCGGGCGTATCGTTCGTCAGCATCCAGCGCGACCTGCGCGAGACCGACGCGGCTGCGCTGTCGCGCTATCCGACCATCACGCACGTCGGCGCCGAGCTCTCCGACATGTCCGACACCGCGGCGGTGACGTCCCTCGCCGACCTGACGCTCGCGGTCGACACATCGGTCGTGCATCTCGCCGGCAGCATGGGCCGCGACGTTTGGGTGATGCTGCCGTTCTCGCCCGACTGGCGCTGGACGCTCGATGGCGCGCACAGCCCCTGGTATCCGCGGACGCGGCTGTTCCGTCAGCCGGCGATCGGGGATTGGAAGAGCGTCGTCGCAACCATCGGCAACGCCCTCGCGAGCTTCACAGGCTAGGCGGCGGCAAGCACCGGCATGTGGATGGCAACAGGCGTCGGCATGTGCGGATGCGTCCTTAGCCAGTCGCGCGCGGCACGTTGCGCAGAACCGATCTCGCTGTCGCTCATCAGTTCGGCGATCTCGCGGCGCAGCCGGCCTGCATCGCGATGTCCGCGCATGGCGGAGATGTTGAACCACTTGTGTGCCTGCACGAGATCGACGCCGACACCGGCGCCCGCAGAGTAGACCATGCCAAGACCGAAGCAGTCATCCGCTCCGGCCGGTTCAGCGGCGTTCACCGCCACCAGTTCGATATCAGCCATGTTTGGCCTCCCGTTTTTCTGACACGAAGCGCCGGCCCCCACCGGTCGTTTCGCTCTGTCCCTGTTGTCGGGCGAACGAATGTCCGTCCGACAAGGGCGATCTTCGGGCTAAAATTTGAATGACAGTTTAAATGGTTGGATGAATCGAACGTGAACAGGGCTCAAGTTCCGCCGCGCGCAGAACGTCAAAAACGCCTGCAAAACCGCGATAAAATCGCACTTTCATCGATTTGGTGACGAAGCGCTAACCCAACCCGTTCAGCGCGCGCTAAGGACGTCAATCGTTGTCGCCACCGGGCTCGTCCCGTTGGCCCCGCTTAGGGAGGCATGGTGCCATCCTAAGCGGGATGGCCGGGACAAGCCCGGCCATGACAGTCATCGGGATCAGTCGCGACGTGCAGAGGTCTTCAATTCGCCTCACCCCGCGCGCGCGCGTTGCCCGAACAGCACCGCCTGCACCTTCGGGTCTTTCATGTCGATATTCTGGCGCAGCTCGAGCCCGAGCGTCATGCCGCGCTCAACCGCCGGACGCGCCTTCACCGTCTCGAGCCAGCGCTTGAGATGGGGAAACTCGTTGATGTCCTGTCCCTGGCGCTCCCAGCCGTTGGTCCAGCCGACGCAGGCCATGTCGGCGATCGAATATTTGCCGGCGAGGAATTCACGGTCCGCAAGGCGCTTGTTCATCACGCCGTAGAGCCGGTTCACTTCGTTGACGTAGCG
>DATARB010000319.1:0-3149 GCA_036264375.1 Pseudolabrys sp. | reverse complement strand
AACCAGCCGATGAAAAGCTTGTCCGCAAGACTCGTCTTCGTGCCGGTCAGGCACAAAAAGACCGGCAGCATCCGGATCACGGTCAAGCTCAGTATCGCATAGAGCAACGCGGACCAAGTAACACGGTCGATCAGGCGAGCGACCACAATCCCGCCGAAGATGACCCATGTCAGCAACGCCAGCGCTTCGCCCATGTGCTCGGCGCCGCGGAGCAGCTCATGCTTGTGGCGCGCGCCAAGCCCGCTCAGTAACAGCCCGCCGACAAAGCACGCGATAAAGCCGCTGCCGCCCAACGCCTGTGCCACTGCGAAGCAGGCCGCCGCCAGCGCGACGATCGGAATCTCCACCCAATGCTCGCTGATCCAGCCGCGCCCCTCAGCAAACCGCAGCATTACGGTGGTCAGCCAAGTCAGCGCAAGGCCGACGATAAGCCCGATGCCGATCGCCTCGACGACGACCCGGGCGACATGCGCCACGGTCCCGCCTTCAATCTGAGTGCCAACCGCCAGTCCGAGCAACAGCACGATAATTGGCACGCAGATGCCGTCGTTGAGACCGCTTTCCAGATTGAGGGCTTCGCGCATTGCCGCCGGCACCGTCGGATTAGTCACGACCGGTTTGCCGAGCGCTGCGTCGGTGGGCGCCAGCATCACGGCCAGCAACGCCATCTCCAAGATTTCGAGCCGAGGGAAGACGACTGCGGTGACAAGAAAGCCGAGCACAATCGTCATCGGCAAACCGACCAGTAGCAGCCGCTCCGGGAGGCCGCGGTTCCGTTTGACGATGGTGAAATCTGAATTGGCGGCGTCGGTGAACAGGACCATCGCAAGCGTCAGTTCCGCCAGAAGGCGCAACCCCTCGCCGTCGATGTGGATGCGTAGGATGCCGAGTACATCCGCGCCCAGGATAAACCCGGCCGCGGTGAACACGATCGGGCCGCTGATGAGAGAGCGCTCGATCCGCCCCGCTACCCCGCTGTAGATCAAGAGGAACACGGCCAGCATCGCGGCATTCTCGTACATCGCTCGCCTGTCTCCCTCAACGCGTTGCAGGAGGTTTAGCTGAAGCCGCCGGCCGCGTTACACCTTGATCTAGATCAGCACGGGATAGCGTCGGCAGCGAACTCACTTGGCCGACGCTGCGTGTGCCCAACCGACGGACTGCTTCATGCAGCTGAGGTCCGTTCGGGGTGATGGACCCCTGCCCGTTGGATCCCGTTTGCGCGGACGGCCGCTTTCGCCGCGATCCCTGCCACTACAGCGCGCCGCTGCGAACGACCGGGCTCGACTCGAAGCAGCCATTTCCCGCCCGCAATTTTATGAGGTTCATGTCCTAATCGGGTGCTGAAAAAATGCCACGGCGCCCCTTGAACCACAACGGCAAAGTTGCCATTTCGTTCTCACAAGCCCAAGGGGTCCGAAATTGAGTGTTGCCGGTAACGAACTATCCCTCGCTTCGTCGAAAAGAGCGCGGCTCGTGCGCACCAGATCGCGAAGGGATATTCAACTTTAGAGCGAATCGTGGCTGCAAAGGCGCTGCAAATGCAGCCAGCGCAAATTGCGCAAATCAATCGCTGGTTGGGCGCATTCCGCCGCGCCCTTAAAGAAGAGGTCTGGGGAACCAGCCGCGCTACTATGCGTCACTTGGCGCGGGACGTGCGATCGGCCACATAAAGGGCGCAGTAGGAACGGGGTAGGCATGAGCGCGGTTGAGGCAGTCGCAAGCGGGGGTGGGCGCGATTTCATCCGCGATATCGTTGCGGCCGATCTCAGTGCCGGCCGCGCCCGCGAAATCGTGACCCGCTTTCCGCCCGAGCCCAACGGCTACCTCCATATCGGCCACGCCAAATCGATCTGTCTCAATTTCGGGGTCGCCGAGGAATTCGGCGGCCGCTGCCATCTGCGCTTCGACGACACGAACCCGACCAAGGAGGAGCAGGAATACATCGACGCCATCGAGCGCGACGTGCGCTGGCTCGGCTTCGATTGGGGCCGGCACCTCTATCACGCGTCGGATTATTTCGAGCAGCTCTACGAGTGGGCCGAGCACCTGATCCGCAACGGCCACGCTTTTGTCGACGACACGCCGCCCGACGAGATGCGCGCCATGCGCGGAACCCTCACGGAACCCGGCCGCAACAGCCCTTATCGCGATCGCAGCCCGGCCGAAAACCTCGACCTGTTCCGCCGCATGCGCGCCGGCGAATTCCCCAACGGCGCGCGGGTGCTGCGGGCCAAGATCGACATGGCCGCGGGCAACATCAATCTGCGCGACCCGGTGCTGTACCGTATTCTGCATGCCGAGCATCCGCGCACCGGCACTAAATGGTCGATCTACCCGACCTATGATTTCGCGCACGGCCAGTCGGACGCGATCGAGGGCGTCACGCATTCGATCTGCACCCTCGAATTCGAGGATCATCGGCCGCTTTACGACTGGCTGATCGAGCATTTGCCCATTCAGGAGCGTGTCGGGGCATCGCGGCCGCGGCAGTACGAATTCGCCCGGCTCAACCTGACCTACACTGTCATGTCGAAGCGCTTTCTGAAGCGGCTGGTGGATGAGGGCCACGTCACGGGCTGGGACGATCCGCGCATGCCGACACTGGTCGGATTGCGCCGGCGCGGCGTGCCGCCCGAGGCGATCCGCGAATTTGTCCGCCGCGTCGGCGTCGCGCGCGCCAACAGCCTCGTCGATGTCGGGATGTTCGAGGCGGCGGTGCGCGATGTGTTGAACAGGAGCGCGCCGCGCCGCATGGCCGTGCTGCGCCCGCTGAAGCTCGTCATCGAGAACTACCCGGAGGGGCAGGGCGAGCAGCTCGAGGCGGTCAACAATCCGGAGGATGTGACGGCCGGCACTCGCATGATCCCGTTCGGCCGCGAGCTCTTTATCGAGCGCGAAGATTTTATGGAGGACCCGCCGAAGGGTTTCTATCGCCTGGCGCCCGGCCGCGAGGTGCGGCTGCGCTACGCCTATTTCATCACCTGCCGCGAGGTCGTGAAGGACGCCTCCGGCGAGATCGTCGAGTTGCGCTGCACCTATGACCCGGCGACGCGCGGCGGCAACGCGCCGGACGGCCGCAAGGTGCGCGGCACGATCCATTGGGTCGCCGCCTCGCACGCGATCCCGGCCGAGATCCGCCTCTACAA
>DATARB010000196.1:0-32041 GCA_036264375.1 Pseudolabrys sp. | reverse complement strand
ACAAATCAGCATAAAGAACGGTCGCCCGCTCAAACACAACCGCGTCATTTCCCAAACCGACATCGTCCGTCTCCGGCACTACTTGACCGTCGCGCTCATCCCAAGCGTCTCGGAATATGCGCTTTACTTCTGTAGTAAGGTCGTCTGAAAGAGCCATTGTTCGTGCCTCTACTTAGGACCAAGTTTCTGCACAATTTTTCGAACGGACAAGCACACGTCGTCTAAGCTGTTCGCTCCCAAGTCATAGTCGAGAGGAGTAACGCCAAATAGGTCGCTTGGAATTTTGATATCGACCCCACAAGGCTTGACGAAAAAAGTGCGCGCCCTTGTTAAGGCGCCCATAAAGAGTCCCAGCTCAAATATTACATTGTCGCGCGGAGCTTCAGAGCCGTTGCCTCTTGAAAGTACTCTGTCATCCGAAGCTAAGACCAAAATGGCAAAGTCTGCTTTGACCAACTCCGCCTCTAGTGACTCTATCGTAGTCTGCGAAGCTGTGAAGATGTCATCGGTCCAAAGATAGACAGAGATCGGATCGCAAGCGAGCCCGCTTTGAATTTTCGACGCGACAGCGAGGGATTCTCGCGAAGAACCAATAAATATATGTGGCTGAGCGTTTGGCTCTTTGATGAACTTAGAGCGCTGTCTGAGTCGCTCGGCCAATTGAATTGCAAGGTGTCTCCAAAGCGAGCTGTGCTCCTCAGCAATTTTTGAGAACACTGCCTCTGAGACGCGAGCAACGATGGTCTCTCCAACGGAAACTGCAGTTGCCATTCGACGTGCAGACGGATCAATTAGCGCCATCTCACCAATGTGTTGGCCTGCGCCTCGCTGATTTACCTCTCTGCCGTTTACGACGATCGAAACCGTACCGCTGATAATGAAATAGATGTCATTATCAGACCCACCCTGTTCAACGATCTTAGCCCCAGGAGAAAACTCTTCGAGAGCGCACGCATTGGCGAATTGCTCCGCAACGAGTCGATCTCCCGTAATAATCGCCTGAGCGGATAAAGCGCTCACGAGCAGACGTAGTCCCTCCTGCGATTTGAACCGATCAATATGTTTCATTGTCCCCCTACGCACCGCCGCCACCCTATGCGCAATATACTATTAGGAATTACAGACCAACTGACAACGCTAATTGATCCCGGCTCAGGCTGAGGAGCGCTGCGAAGCAGCGCGTCTCGAAGCATGAGGCCGCCCCATCCTTCGAGACGCCCGCCTTCGCTGACGCTTCGGCGGGCTCCTCAGGATGAGGCGGAGAGAGGCTGGCGCAAGCGGCGCACACAGTTGTCGTCACCGGGCTTGTCCCGGTGACCCCGCTTAGGAAGGCAACGCCGTGCCCACCTCAGCGAGATGGCCGGGACGAGCCCGGCCATGACAAGCGAGAGGCATGCAGCGCCCCGCATACGCAAAATATTCCTATTTCTCTCTTGACCGCATTCCTAGTAGGTGCATAATCCTTTTGTCCTACTCACCCGAGAGGGCGCTTTATGAGGCGTCATAAAGCGGAGCAGGATGCGGCGCCCGCGGGCGGGGGATGAACGCCCCCCGAGTTCCCGGGCGGTGACGGGGCTCCGCCTGGGGGCACTAAGAGACGGCGAGAGGGAAAGACCTAAATCGCCCGGCACTCGCGCGTCGACTGTGAATTACCGTCGGTCATCTTGACCCGCATCGTAAAAGATTTCTTCGCCGCTCCGCCCTTGGAAGCTGCCGCGAGCACGAGGGTCCCGTGCCCCAGCGTCGCGCCTTTCGCACTGGTGACGTAGGCATAGACCCGGCATGTCAGCCGCTGCTGACATTTGTTCTCGAGCTTGATCACGAAAGCCGGCTTTGTGCCGATCCTCGCGAAAGTGTCCTCCTCGGATATGCAGTTGATCTGCCCCGTCGTGCCGGGATCGGGCTTCAACGTCGGGTGCTCGGGTTGTGCCGGAGCGGTCACGGTTTGCGCCGATGCGGCGCCGGTGAGGCATGCGAACAGGATCAGCGCGACGCTGGCAAAACGGACATTGGGCATGGAAAATCCCTTGTGATGGAAGCCGGTCATTCTTGGTCGCCGGCCCCAGCCTAAAGGTTCACGGCAAAATCAGACAGCCCTCACCTTGCGCGGCGCGCCGAGCGCGCATTCCAGAGCCTTGCGGTCCCACTTCGCCAGGTCGGCGGCTGCACCATAAGTCGATTGCAGGAAGTCCATCAGCGCAGCGTCCGGATCGGGCGCACGGCGCATGACCGCGTAAGGCAGCAAAAACTCGCCCAACTCCTTGGAGAAGAACGCGCCGGAAGGCGTAACCTTCGCCGCCGCGAACCCCTCCGGCGTCGGATAGGCATAGGCATAAAACGCGGCGTCATCCATCGCGCCGCCGCCGCCGGGCCAGAAGCCGGCGCTCGACACCTCGTGCGAATAGGCCTCGCGCGCGACCGCGTTCGGCAGATGCGGCACGCCGCCCGGATGCGCCGGCGCGGTGCGGCCGGAAAAGCGCGTCACCGCGAGATCGAAGCTGCCCCAGAAGAAATGCACCGGCGAGGCCTTGCCGATGAAGCCGGTGCGGAATTTGCCGAACACGTCATGCGCCGCCAAGAGCACGCGCCAGAAGCGGTTGACGGCATCGGCGTCGTAAGCCGTGTGGGTGATGTCCTGGTCGAAGGGAACGCAGTCGGCGATCTCGCAAGGCGTGGTGGTGATGTCGATGTCGATGCCGAGCTCGGCCAGCGCGACGCAGACATCGGCGTAGAAGTCGGCCACCGGCATCGGCCGCAGCGCGATCTGGCGCAGCGCGCCGTCGCTCTTGCGCAAGAGCAGCATGTGATCGATGAAATGGAAGTCGATCTGGAAGCTGCCCTCGCCGTAAGGGATCGGCGACGTGGTCAGCCCGCGCGCGGTGACGTAGAGCGCGACGTGCCAGGAATGGTTCAGCCACGGCGTCAGCGCCAGCCGCACTTTGCCGACGATCTGCGTCCACAGATGCAGCGTCTCGCGCGTGTCCTTCCACGCGGCGGTGGGCAATTCGGGCCAACGGTCGGTCTGGGGTGATGACATCGCGGGTTCCTTGTGGCGCCGCATCATGGAGCGGCGGGGCGGCGCGAGCAATATCCGGTGAGTTGTCGAGATGGGGGGCAATTGCGCGGGAACACCGCGCGCCCCTTGCGGGTTCTCCTGCGCGTGCGCGGGCCTCAAGGAGCACCTCATGAAACTCGGCATCATCGGCGCCGGCACCGTCGGCTGCGCCTGCGCCATGGCCGCCGTCAATCGCGGCAGCGCGCGCGAGATCGTCCTGGTCAACCGCACGCGCAAGACGGCCGAAGCCGTCGCGACCGATTTGCGCTACGGCACGCCGCTCGGCCCGCGCGTGGACATCACCGACGGCGATTATGGCGCGCTTACCGGCTGCGGCGTCGTACTGATCACCTCCGGCGTCAACGAAAAGACCGGCGGCGCCACCGACCGCAGCGATCCGCAGGGGCGTCTTCGCCTCCTCGACAAGAACGCGGAGATCTACCGCGACATCGTGCCGAAGATCGTTAAAGCTGCGCCCGAGGCGGTGCTGGTGGCGGTGACCGATCCGCCCGACCCCCTCGCCGATGTCGCGCGCAAGGCCGCCGGGCACGAGCGCGTGCTCAGCGCCGGCACCTTCCTCGATTCTCAACGGTTCCGCATTCATCTCGGCAAGCATTTCGGCGTCAGCCCCGAGACCGTGGATGCGCTGGTGCTTGGCGACCACGGCACCTCGCAGGTGTTCGCGTGGTCGACCGCGCGCGCCGGCGGCGTGCCGGTGGCGAAGCTGTTGAAGGATCGCGGCGAAAAACGCGAAGACGTGCGCGAGCAGCTCGAGAAGGATGTGCGCTACGCCAACATCACCATCATCGAAGGTCACGACGCCAGCCAATACGGCATCGGCATCGTCTCCGTGCGCATCGCCGAGATCATCTTGCGCGACGAGCGCGCGGCGATCCCGATCGGCAGCTTCCACAAGCGCTTCGGCGTCACGCTGTCGCTGCCGAGCGTGGTCGGCCGCACAGGCGTCTTGGAGGTGTTCGAGCCCGAACTGTCGCCCGAGGAGAAAGACGGACTGGAAAAGAGTGCCGCCAACCTGCGTGAAGCGCTGGAGCGCGTGAGCTGATGACCGCGCGGGGGGCAGCCAAGCCGATCAAGACGCTCATCCCCGCGCGGCTCGACCGGCTGCCCTGGACGCGCTTCCACACCTGGATCGTCCTCGCGCTCGGCGTTACCTGGATCCTCGATGGGCTGGAGGTGACGCTCAAGGGCGCCATCAGCGGCGTGCTGCAGGAGCCCGGCACGCTGCACCTCACCAGCAGCGAGATCGGGCTCATCGCCTCCGCCTATCTCGCCGGCGCGGTGCTCGGCTCGCTGGTGTTCGGCTATCTCACGGATCGTTATGGCCGCCGCCTCTTTTTCTTCGTGACCCTCGTTACTTATCTGATCGGCGGCCTGCTCACCGCCTTCTCGTGGGATCTCTGGAGCTTCATCGTCTTCCGCTTCATCACCGGCGCCGGCATCGGCGGCGAATACGCGGCAATCAACTCCGCCATCGACGAGATGATCCCGGCGCGCGTGCGCGGCCGTATCGATATCTACATCAACGGCTCGTATTGGCTCGGCGCCGCGCTGGGCGCCGGCTCGACGCTCATTCTGCTCGACCCCAACATCTTCCCCGTCAATGTCGGCTGGCGCGTCGGCTTCTTTATCGGCGCGGTGCTGGGCCTCGGCATCCTGCTGGTACGGCGTTTCGTTCCGGAAAGCCCACGCTGGCTGATCACGCACGGTTACGAGCGCGAGGCGGAAGCCACGGTGATGAATATCGAGGCCGAAGTCGATTCGGAGACCGACGCGCGGCTGCCGAAGGCCGATCCCGCCGACGCCATCACCATTCATCCGCGGCATTCGTTCGGCTTCGGCATCGTCATCAAGACGATGTTCGGCCACTACTGGCGGCGTGCCCTGGTCGGCTTCTCGCTGATGGTGGCGCAGGCCTTCCTCTACAACGCGATCTTCTTCACTTATGCGCTGGTGCTGACCGGCTTCTATCACGTGGATTCAAGCGTGACCGGGCTCTACCTTTTGCCCTTCGCCATCGGCAACTTCCTCGGCGTCTTGGTGCTGGGCTCGTTTTTCGACACCATCGGCCGCAAGCAGATGATCGCCGCGACCTACACCGCCTCGGCGGCGCTGCTCGTCGTGACCGGGTGGCTGTTCGCGATCGATGCTCTCACTGTGGTGACGCTGACGGCAATGTGGACCGCGATTTTCTTCATCGCTTCCCCGGCGGCGAGCTCGGCCTACCTGACGGTAAGCGAGATCTTCCCGCTGGAGACGCGGGCGCTCGCCATCGCCTTCTTCTTCTCGCTCGGCACCGGCGCTGGCGGCATCATCGCGCCCTGGCTGTTCGGTACTCTGATCGGTACCGGCTCGCGCTGGGCGGTGTTCTACGGCTACCTCGCCGCCGCGGTGCTGATGTTCGCCGCCGCGGTCATCGAGATCGTGTTCGGCATCGCCGCCGAGCGGATATCGCTGGAGAAGATCGCGGAGCCGCTCTCGGCGCGTGCCCACCGCTAGTGCAGCCTGCCGCCGCGACGCGCGCCATGCTTCATCAACAGCCAAAGCCCGCTATGGCTGCCCAAAAGTGCCCTATTGCATTGACGGCACAGCCGGTATCTGGCATTTGCGCGCACTTGCTCCGGATTTGAAAGAACCCATGGCAAGACGCCCTTTTCGCCTCGGTCGCTCGCTCACTGGCTTGGGCCTGTTCGCAACCCGCCCGATCAAGAAGAACCTCCGCATCGCGGAATACAAAGGCCCCATCCTCGGTCTCAAAGCGGCCGAAGAGGAGGAGCGGAAAGGCAATCGCTACCTCTACGAGATCAACAGCCGCTGGACCATTGACGGCAAGAAGCGCGGCAACATCGCGCGTTATTTCAATCACTCCTGCAATCCGAACACCGAATCTTATACGGTCGGTCATCGCGTCTTCGTGCGCACGCTGCGCAACATCAAGCCGGACGAGGAACTGACATACGACTACGGCATCGATTACCTGAAGAACGTGATCGGCAAGTCGAACTGCAAGTGCGGGCGCTGCCGCCGGCGCCGCGCCAAGCGCGCGCGCGAGTTGCGCGAATTGAAGGTGCGGCGGGCCAAGCGCCTCGCCACGCAGCGCAAGAAGGCGCGCGCGGCCAAGACGGGCACGACAAAGACGCGCACGGCCAAGACGCTCACAAGCAAGACGCGCAGCCGCGCCAAACGATGACGACCGTCGCAATGGCGAAGCGGAAGACGCAGGAGAACCCGTATCGCGTCGGCCGCGCGCATACCGGCCTCGGCCTCTTCGCCACCGAGGAGTTCAAGAGACGCGCCTTCATCATCGAATATACCGGCCGCCTCATCTCGAATGAACGCGCCGCCTATCTCGACAGCCGCCGCGCCAACAAATACCTGTTCGAGCTCAATTCGCGCTGGACCATCGACGGATCGACCCGGCGCAACCTTGCCCGTTACGTCAATCATTCCTGCAAGCCGAACGCCGAGGCCGAGCTGGAGCGCGGCCGCATGGTCTTCCGCGCGTGCAAGCGCATCAAGCCGGGCGAGGAGATCACGATCGACTATGGCGAGGAGTATCTCGAGTTCTACTTCGGCAAGCACGGCTGCCTCTGCGCAGGCTGCCGCAGCGACGGCAAGAGCAAGGCGCGCAAGAAGGCCAAGAAGAAGCGCTGACCCGCGCAGTTCCTCGATGGGTGCTGCACTGCAGCGCGGTGATTGCGGCAATCCCGCCATTCCGCTTTGCGCCTGCTCACGCGTTCCCTGCCCGTGCTAGGCAGACAGTTCCTCCTGTTGCCACCAGGGACTTTTCCACAGGTGACATCCGAGAACGCCGACCAGACCATCTCCGCGGCGCGCCAGCGTGTCGACCGCGTGCCGCTCGGCATTCTGTTCATGGTCGGCGCGACCCTCATGTTCGCGGGCTCCAACGCGCTATCGAAGTGGCAGGTCGGCCATTACTCCTTCGCCGAGGTGCTGGCCTTCCGGGCATTGGCCTCGCTCCTCACCTGCGCGATCCTCATTCTGCCGCGCAACGGCTTGATGGTGTTTCGGACGTCCCGGCTGCGCGACCATGCCGGGCGCAATTTGACGCAGACGATTGCCCAGAGCTGCCTCCTCATCTCCTTCAGCCTGATGCCGCTCGCCGGCGCCGTGGCCATCAACTTCTCGGCGCCGCTGTTCGCGACCCTGGCCGCGGCGCTGTGGCTCAAGGAGAAGGTCGGGCCGGTGCGGGCCTGCGCCCTGGCCGCCGGCTTTCTCGGCGTGTTGCTGGTCGCAGCGCCCGGCGCCGACACCTTCCGAATCGGCGCGCTGTTCGCGCTCACCAACGCCGTGCTCTACGGCAGCGTCACCGCGGCGGTGCGTGGCATGAGCGCGACCGAATCGGCGGAAACGCTGACCATGTATCAGATGGTGTTCCTGAGCTTTTTCTTCGCGCTGATGCTGCCCTTCGCCGGCTTCGTCTGGCCCGAAGACGGCGATCTCACCGTGCTGCTGGCCAATGGGGTGCTCAACGGCTTCGGCCAATATTGGTGGACGCGGGCGCTGTCGCTCGCCCCGGCGGCCGCTGTCGGGCCGTTCTACTATTTCTCGCTGGTGTGGGCGGCCATTCTCGGCTTCGCGTTCTGGGGCGACATTCCGACGTTGGGACTCGTCGCCGGCTCCGCCGTCGTCGTCGGTTCCGGCCTGTTCCTGCTCTGGCACGAGAGCGGCCGGACGCCGCTTCCCGCCCGCTAGACAGCGCCGCGCTGACGCGCCATTCATCCCCTCAGAAGACTGTAACGGAGAAAGCTTGATGACTTTGAATATCCGCCGCGTCGTCACCGGACACGATGCGCAAGGCCGCGCCAAGGTGCTCATCGACGAGCAGGTCAAGAACGTGTTCTCGCCCCGGCCGGGAGCGGCCTACAGCGTGATCTGGTCGAGCGAGGGCTTCCCGGTCGACAATGACGGCAGCGAGGACCCCTCGGAGAAGAAGATCGGCACCACGATCGAGAACGGCACGGTGTTCCGCGTCGTCAGCTTCGGCCCCGGTGTGTCGCCGCGCAACCACCGCACGGATTCGGTCGACTACGCCGTGGTGATGTCGGGCGAGATCGATATGGAACTCGACGGCGAGACTGTGCACCTGAAAGCCGGCGACGTGCTGGTGCAGCGCGGCACCATCCACAATTGGGTGAACAACGGCAGCGTCCCCTGCGTCATCGCCTTCACGCTGGTGTCGGCGAAGCCGGTGACCGCCGGGGGCAAGCCGCTCGCCGCGCGCGGGTAGAACTTCTCAGTTGTCGTCCCGGCCAAGCGAGCGCGAGCCGGGACCCAGTACTCCGTGTTCTCTCGATAAGCTGCGGCGTACTGGGTCCCGCGTTCGCGGGGACGATAGAAACTAGCCATCCAACTCGGGATAATACCGGAAAATCCCGCTCTCGTTAAACGCAATGCGCCGCGGCGATTCCAGATAGGCCTTCACCCGCACACGCTTCGCTACCCGGTCGCGGATGTCCACAAGTCCCGGCACCTTGCGCTCGATGCGCTTTGCGCCTTTCGGAAATGCGTAGCGCATGCCTTCGATGAGCTGGAACATCGACAGGTCGCCATAGCTGAACTTGCGTCCGAGCAAGTTCGGGCCGCCGCTGCGCTCCAGCACGCGCTCGAAATAGCCGAGATATTTCGGCGCGCGCTCGTCGAGGAAGCCGCTTGCATAGCGCTGCGCCTCGGGCTTCTGGTCTTCGTAATAAAGGCCGGTGGCGACCGGATGATGCGTGTCGTGAACCTCCTTGACGAAGTCCGTCACCGTCAACTGCAACTGATGCAGCCAGAGCCGCCCCGCTTCATCGGCGGGCGCGAGCTTGAGATGCGGGCCCAGGTAGAACAGGATATTAGCGACCTGCGCGATCACCAATCGGCCGGCCTTGAGGAACGGCGGCGCAAAAGGCGGCCGCTTCTCCTCCTTCATCATCGCCATCATCTTGGCTGTGCCGCCCGCCTCGCGTGCGACATCCTCGTAATCCGCTCCGGCGTCTTCCAGCGCCAGCCGCACGAATTCGCCGCGCCCTTGGATTTCCGGCCAATAGTAAAGTTGATAGCGCATGAGGCACCCTCACTTGTCATTCCGGGGCGCGTGCGCAGCACGCGAACCCGGAATCCAGAAGCAAGTTCTGAGTATGGGGCTGGATTCCGGGTCCGCAAGCTTCGCTTGCGTCCCGGAAGACGGCGATAGGTCACCCCGCGACCAGCCACGGCTTTTCGCCCGGCGGCGGCCGTTCGCCGATGACGCGGTTACGCCCGGCGGCCTTGGCCTGATAAAGACGCTTGTCGGCGATCTCGAACAGCGCGTCGTATTCGGTGGCGTCGCGCGAACAGGTCGCGACGCCGATGCTCACCGTCACCTTCGCTTCCGGATCGGCGGGCGAAGCATTGAGGACGCGGCGGCGCACGCGCTCGCCGAGCGAGAGCGCCTCGTCCACGCTGAGGCCTTCGGCGATGATGACGAATTCCTCGCCGCCGAAACGATAGGTGAAATCCGAGACGCGCGCCGCCGCCATGATGTCGAGCGCGATGCGCTTGAGCATCTTGTCGCCGGCGGCGTGGCCGAAGCGGTCATTGAAGGCCTTGAAATGGTCGATGTCGATCAACAGCAACGCCAATGGGCGCCCCGCGGCGGCCGCATGCTCGACCGACCGGCGGCCATGTGCTTCCAATGAATGGCGGTCGAGCGCACCGGTGAGTGCATCGCACCCGGTGCGGGCCAGCAGGTCCTCGTAGCGCTCTCGGTACGTGAGCGTATCGAAAATGTCCCAGATGCGCGGCGCGTCGCGGCGTCCGATCGGCCGCTCGAGGTAGACCAGATAGACCGTGGCCAGCACGCTATAGAACGCCACCGCCCCCATCTTGGCGATCCAGCCGCCGATCAGAACGCTCACCCCAGCCCCGGTGAGCATATGCAATCCGGCGAAGAAGGCAGCTTGGTCGAACGTCAGCACCAGCGCGCTGGACAACAGCAGCCGCGGGAAAACACGGTCGCCGAACCAGGAGCGCGTGCGCTCGTAGAGCAGGATGATGAGGATGCAATCGAAGAACAGGATCGCCGTTCCCCACACCATCAACGCGCCCATCTCGTTGAGGAAGACGAAGTCGGCGGCGCGGCCGGGAACAAACAGCATCGTGTGCTGGCGCATCACGAAGGCGAGCGCGAACAGCAGCACGTTGCCGAACAGCAGGCCGTAGATCGGCTGCCGCACCACCACCGCATCCTCGCGGATGTAGAGCAACAGCAGCATCATGAGCTTGCCGGTGAACAGCACGGTCGAGCCGGGCGAGGTGACGATACCGAACGGCAGCGGCACGTAGACGATGCTGGCGAGATAGGTCTCGAGGAAGTGCATCACCCCGAGCGCGCAGAAGAAGGCGCCGAGTCCGATACGTGTGCGCGCTCTCAGGAGGCCAGCCAGCGCGACGAAATAAACGAGCGCGTCGACGGCAAGGAGAAGAATATTCGTCACGTCCGGCATCGCCCCGTACGTCGCCGCGCAGCCCCGCGCGGCGATAAGGACCCCAGCCTCTTCCATCGAAGGTATGGGGGTGAAACGTTAAAAATGGCGGCCTGCAACCTATCAACTTGGCGGCCGATTCGCCGCAAAACCGATGGAAGCCGGCGAAGGCTACCCAAGTACCACGTCTTCGCCGGTTCCAACTGACAAAAATATAGGCGCTTCCGCGCTAATTGGCGGCGAAGCAGTACAGCAGACCGTCACCGCCGGTGCTGCGCAAGTCGGCCTGGCTGCAACCGCCGTCATTGCCGCGCGACGGGTGCGACGAATTCCACGACCTGGATGCATCGTCGTCTCGCAATCCGATCCGGTCGGCATGCCCGAGCATGGCCGAGCCTTGCGTGCTGCTCGTCCAGTTGCGGCAGGTACGGTCCTCGTCGCCCGTATAAGCGGTGCCATCCGGCTGCGTGCCGGTCAGGATGTCGTGCCGGTTCGGCGTATCGCCGCGGCCATTGTTCACCTCGCCTTTCTCCGTGAGCGCGGTCTGCTTGGTGAGGTTGTTGGTGCCATGCAGTTCGGCGACGTCCTTGGCGACGACAACGCCCTTGGCGTTCATCCACGGACCATTGCCGATGCGGTCGCGCGCGTTCACCGCGCCGGCGCCTTGCGTAGACAGATAAGCGCGCCACGTCTTGCCGCTTCCGGCCCCCACCGCGGCGGCGAGCGTCTGGCAATGCTGGTCGGCACCGGCGAGGCCGCCGAGATCGGCGCCCTTGCCGGGCCCGACACTGGTCACGAAGAACGTCATGGCCGATTGCTGCGCGTACGCAGGCACAGGCGCAGCGCACAACAGCGTCAGGCAAGCCGCCAGCGGCGTGCCCGTCAAAAGACTTTTCATTGCACTTCCTCCCAGATCTGGCGGGCTTCATCGCCCTTACCAGCTTGGGAGAACCCCCACGCGCCGTCCACTATTCCGGTTGCCGGATCGCGCCTGCGGACCCTATGCCGCAGGCGGGCGGTGCGCCGATAAGGCAGACCGGCCGGTGCGCGCGGCGCCGCCGTCACAAACAAAAAGCCCGGCGTCGCCGCCGGGCTTAGGCATCAGAGCCGAGTTATCGCTCGCGTCAGGCCGGCTGGAGGTTGCCAGCGGCCTGCTTGCCGCGCTCGGTGACGATCTCGAAGCTGATCTTCTGACCTTCCACCAGCGAGCGCATGCCGGCGCGCTCCACGGCGGTGATGTGCACGAACACATCCTTCGAGCCGTCGTCCGGTTGGATGAAGCCGTAGCCTTTCTGGGTATTGAAGAACTTCACAGTTCCGGTAGCCATCAATAGTTCCTTTCACACTTCTCTCGTTGGACGCCCACGCCCTGAGGCGTTGGCGGCAACAATCCGAGTTTTGGGGGGTCACTTGAGTCGCAGCCCAAAGCCGGGAGCGTGTCAGCAAGGTGAGGCCGAAAACCAGGTTGCCGCCGGCCAGATAAACGGAATTCGTTAATCGGTCAACGGCCAAGCCGGCGCCGCGTGGCGCGGCATATTACGCTTTATGAATTGGTAATCCGCGGTCTGTAAAGTGCACGCGGCCCATCGTTAACGGATCATAAAGATCATTTCGCCCAGCGCGAATGGCACGCGCCGAGACAGGACGATGAAGGACAACCGAAGAGCCCGGCGACGGCCCATCCGCTACACAGCATGGCTGGTGGCGGCCGCCGGAGAGTTGCAAGTTTGCACGCTGTCCGACATTTCCGAAACCGGCGCACGCATCGATGTCGAAAGCGCCGAGGACTTGCCCGACCATTTTCTCTTGTGGCTTGCCGCCAACGGTTCCGCACGGCGCACATGCAGCGTGGTCTGGCGCAAAGCCAAACAGATCGGCGTCAAATTCGAGCAGCGTTTGGCCGAAGGCGACCGCGCCTCGCTGGTGCCAGATCTCGCCGACGACGCCGGCGGCAAGACTGTTGCAGCCAAAGCCGCCGAAGACGCCTGATCCGAACTTTACGAGCCTATGCCTGCTGGATCGCCGACAGAAGCCAGTGGCCGGCGTGCGACCGCATGAACGTCCACAGTTCGGTCGCCTCATCCGGCCCGCCTTCGACGGTCCGGCCGCTCGTCCGCTCAACCATGCGATCGGTGAGCGCGAAGCGCATGGCGACGGTGGCGTAGTCCGTGTCGCCCTCGCGCCAGGCTTCCGCGAGATCGCCTTGCAGCAGCCGCACGTCGCTGACCTGATTGACGAGACCACGGCTCGCATTCTTCGACAGGTCTTCGGAGAAGTAAGAGAGCATCTCCGGCGTCACCTTCGCGCGCAATGCATTGAGGTCTTCGGCTGAGTACGCGGCCTGGATATCGATGAGCAGGCGCTCGAAGGCGTCGTAGTCGGCTTTGTCGATCGTGATCGGCTGGCCGGACTGCTGATTGCCGCCAAACATGCCGCCAAGTCCGCCGCCGAAAGCATGCGTGCTCGCGCCCATGCCCGGCGCACCGCCGCCTGGCGCAGCGGCGAAGGCAGGCATGTTGCGACGCTGCCACCAGGCAAACAGCAGCCGCGCGACGAAGATGACCAGCACGATCTGAAGCGCAAGGCCGAGCAACGACGCGAAGCCGCCCATGCCGCCGAACAGCCCGTGGCCGAACAATAGCCCGAACAGGCCGGCGCCGAGGAAGCCGGCGGCCAGGCCGCCAAACAGCCCACCGCCGAACAGGCCGCCGAAGAGCCCCGGACGCGCCGCATTCTGCCCGAACGGCGCGGTGCGGCCCGGCTGCGTCATCGAGCGATCGAAGGGAGACGCGGTATTCGGCGCGGTGCGCGTCACCGGCGGCGACGAGTACGTCCGCATGCCGCGGCTGCCGGACGAGAAGCCGCCGCCGACACGCGCCTGCGCGTCTGCCGTCACGAGCACAAACACGGTGAAGATCGCGGCGAGTGCGACCAGCCAGCGGTGGCGAAACATATCGGTATCTCCCGGCCCCAAAACGCCAAGTTTCGGATGCCCAAAACTTCCGCGCTGAGGAGAATATGTACGCAGGCACAGTATTGTAAGGGGCGCAAGGACGCGCCGGATGCGCCCTAAAGCCGCGCCCGCGGGCTGTGCACGCAGCGCAGCACCCTCACGCGAATGTCATGGCCGAACCCGGAACGCCGCTTCGCGCAGGCGATTGCCCTCCCGGAGATGACGGAGTGGGCGATGAAGACAGTTATATTGGGCACTGCCTTGCTTTTGACACTGAGCGTCACCGCGCAAGCGGCATACGCGCCTGTCGAGATGCCGCGGCCCACACCGCCGCCGGATGAGTCGGCGATGTACGTCGGCCCGGCGGGGGCCATGCTCGAGGCCGATTATTTCCGCGCGCCACCGCAGCACCAGCGTTCCTCGGATTCGAATGTATGCCGCGTCCAATTGCGGCTCTTCGACAAGATGCAGCTCGCACAATCCTGCGACTGACAGCAGGAACCCGCCGGAACTTAACCTGCGACAAAATCGTTGTTTGTCCGAGGCATGTGAGGACAGCGGCCAGATGCGGCTGCGCAACGTATGGGGCGCGAGATGCTTGGGACTATTCTGATCATTCTTCTGATTCTGATGCTTGTCGGTGCCTTCCCGCGCTGGGGCTACAGCAGCGGCTGGGGTTACGGACCCTCCGGCCTCGTCGGCGTGTTGCTGATCGTCGTGCTGGTGCTGGCACTGAGTGGGCGGATGTAATGATTTTCCGCTCGTCCCCGCGAAAGCGGGGACCCAATCTTTCAAAATAAGAACTGGATTCCCGCTTGCGCGGGAATGAGCGGAAAATGACCGTGCCTACTCCGCCAGCGTCTTCTTCACTTCGCCGACGAGTTGCTTCAGCGTGAAGGGCTTTGCCAGGAATGCGTACTGCTCCTGGTCCGGCAGGTTTTTCGCGAAAGCTTCTTCGGCGTAGCCGGAGACGAAGATGATCTTCACCTTGGGATCGCGCCGGCGCAGCTCCTTGAGCAGCGTCGGCCCATCCATTTCCGGCATCACCACGTCCGACACCACGAGATCGACGTGCCCTTCCCGCTCGAGCACCTCGATCGCCTCGACGCCATTGCTGGCCTCGAGCACCGTATAGCCGCGCGATGACAGCCCGCGCGCGTTCAATGCACGCAAGCCTTCCTCGTCTTCGACCAGCAGAATGACGCCCTGCCCGGTGAGATCGGCGGAGGCAACCTTCGCCATGGTGTCGGCGGCCGATAGAGCACCGGCGATCGCCGGCGCCTCGGTCGCCGCCACCTGCGCCAGCGCCTCTTCGATGCCTGGCACGTGGCGCGGCAGGAAGATGCGGAACGAGGTGCGGCCCGGCTCTGAATCGGCATAGATGAAGCCGCCGGTCTGCTTGACGATGCCATAGACCGTGGAAAGCCCGAGGCCGGTGCCTTTGCCGACGTCTTTGGTGGTGAAGAACGGCTCGAAGATCTTGTCGATGATCTCGGGCGGAATGCCGGTACCAGTGTCGCTCACCTCGACCATGACATAGTCGCCGGTCGGCATGCCCTTGGCGCCGAACGTGACGCTGTCGCTTGCTTCGACATTGGCGGTGCGAATGGTGAGCGTGCCGCCATCCGGCATGGCGTCGCGCGCATTCACCGCCAGATTGACGATCACCTGCTCGAACTGGGAGATGTCCGCCTTCACGGGCCACAGGTCGCGGCCATGCACGACGCCGGCGAAGGTTACCTTCTCGCCGATCAGACGCTTGAGCAGCATGCCGAGGTCGCCCAGCACCTCGCCGAGATCGAGCACCTGCGGCCGCAAGGTCTGCTTGCGCGAGAACGCCAGAAGCTGCCGCACCAGCGCGGCGGCGCGGTTGGCGTTCTGCTTGATCTGCATGATGTCCTTGAAGGACGGGTCGGTCGGCTTGTGCGCATTGAGGAGGAAGTCGGTCGCCATCATGATGGCGGAGAGCACGTTGTTGAAATCGTGCGCGATGCCGCCGGCGAGCTGGCCGACCGATTCCATCTTCTGCTGCTGGTAGACGCGGTTCTCCAGCGTGCGCTGCGCCGTCGTTTCCAGCGCATAGACGATGGCCGCTTCGCCGTCGCGATCTTCTTCCTCGACCGACGAAACGAAAAAGTTCGCCCAGCGCTCGCCCTGCCCGGCGAGTGCGGCTTCCACCGGCGCAATGTCGCCATGGCCCTCCGCCGCCCGGCGGATGGAGGCTTCCAGGGCCGGCCGGTCGCGCTCGGCCACCACCTGAAGGATCGAGCGCTCGTCGCCCCGAAGCGCGTCCTCGAAAGCGGAAGCAAAGCGCGCATTGCTGCGCGCGATGCGGCCCACTTTGTCCACCGTGGCGATCGCCATGGGGGTGTTCTGGAAAAAGCGCATGAAGCGCACTTCCGCCGCCCGCTGCGGGTCGGTGCCGTCGTCCCGCGCCCGGTTCAGCACCAGCGTCCGCGAGGCGCCCGCCTGCCCGTCGGCGCCATAGGCGACCTTGTGGAACAGCCGCACCGGCACCGGCTTGCCGCCGCGCGTACGCAGGTCGAGGTCGAGTACCTCGGTGCGGACGTCGCCCGGCGCGGAGAGGAGCGTCGTGAGCAGCGCGGCGCCCTCGCCGGCGACGATGTCGGTGAGCTTGAGCGAGCCGGCGCCGACCTGGGCGAGGTCGTGATCGAGCCAGTTCGCCAGCGTCGCATTGAGATAGACGATGTCGCCCCCGGCATCGACCGAGAAGAACCCGGCCGGCGCATGGTCGAGATAGTCGATCGCGTGCTGGAGCTCCTGGAACACGTTCTCCTGGCGCTCACGCTCGCGCGTGACATCGGCAATCGACCACACCGTCATGCGCGCGTCGCGCTTGGCCTCGCCGAGCGGCCGCACGCGCAGCCGCAGCCAGCGCGCCGCGTCCGGGGTGGCGCCAGCGAGCCGCACCTCCTCCTGCAGGCGGCGGCCTTCGCGCGCCGCCTTCAAGAGCCGGTAGATCGATTCGGAGACGTCCGGATCGCCGATGAAGACCCGCTCGATCGGCCGCACGTCCTCGGGCGTAGCCGCACCAATCAGATCGAGGTATGGGGCATTGGCGTAGAATACGCGGCCGCCATGGTCAGTGACGACGATGCCCTCGAAGGCATGATCCACCACCGCCTTGAGCAGCGAATTGTCCTGCCCCCTGCTGGCAAAGCGCATGATGCCGGAGGCCATCGCGAAAAGGGCAAAGACGCCCACGGTGCCCAGCACCGCCAGGAGCGTCAGGATGTAGGTCTCGGAATAATCGCGGCGGATATAGACGAGCCCGATCGCGGCGGCGACCAACAGCACGGCCACCGCCAGCACCAGGCCGACCGAGCCTGAGCGCGGCGCGCTCTGGCTCTTGTCGTAAGCCGGCCGCGCCTGCCCGTCGCTGCGGTCCCGCGCCTGCGCTTCCCGTACCTCGCCTGCCATGACGGTTGTCGAACCTTGTCTCGCCGCGGCGCAAGCTTCTTCGCCAGTCCCTGAGTGCCTTATGCCGCCCTATGGGCGCAAGACCCGCGATGCCGCCCTTTTGGATAAATTCCGGCCCATCCGCCGCTTACCGGGCGAGGCGCCGGCGCAGCTTCATCACGTAGCCGATGACCTCCGCCACCGCTTTGTAATGTTCCGCCGGGATGGGATCGTCGATCTCCACCGTGGCATGCAGCGCACGCGCGAGCGGCGGGTTTTCGACCACCGGAACGGAATGGGCGGCGGCAATCTCGCGGATCTTCAGGGCCAGCGCATCCATGCCCTTGGCGACGCAGATGGGCGCCTCCATTCCACGTTCGTATTGCAGAGCGACCGCATAGTGGGTCGGGTTGGTGATCACTACCGAGGCCTTCGGCACCGACGCCATCATGCGCTTGCGCGCTTTGCGCATCCGCAGCTGCTTGAGCTTACCCTTGATGGTCGGGTTGCCTTCGGTCTGCTTATACTCCTCCTTGATCTCCTGCAGCGACATTTTCTGCTTCTCGTACCACTGCTGGTACTGGAACAGGTAATCCGCACCGGCGACGATCGCGAGCATGGCGCAGACCGTGCCCATCAGCTTGAGCGCGAGTTCGCGGATGAACAGCAGGAGCGCCGCCGGATCCATGCGCACCAGGGCGTCCATGCGCTCACGCTCCGGCCACATCAATATCGTGAGCACGGTGCCGACCACCGCGAGTTTGACCAGCCCCTTGCCGAAGTTGGCCAGCGTCTGCTTGGAGAACAAGCGCTGCAAGCCCGCCATCGGCGATATCTTGGACAGCTTCGGCACAATGGGTTCGTAGGACCACACCAGCCGGTGCTGGATCAAGTTGCCGCAAAGCGCCGCCAGCGCCATGAGCAGAAAAGGAATGGCGATGGCCGCGATCAGTTCGAGGCCGAGCTTCTGAAACAGACCGGGCAGCGCGGGTCCGTCCATCCTGATGATCGACGAATTGGCGATGAGCCCGCGCAAGGTCGTGACGAGACTGCTGCTCATGCTGCCGGAAAAGACCATCAGCATCAGCGTCGCGCCGGCCATCACAAACCAGGTATTGACCTCCTGGCTCTTGACGACATCGCCGCGCTGGAGCGCTTCGTCCAGGCGCTTTTGGGTCGGCGCTTCTGTTTTTTCACTATCCTCTTCGGCCATCCGCGCGCCCCGTCATCCGGCCTGGGCGAGCTGGCCGAGCACCGTGCCGAGATAGCCGACAAAGGTGCCCATCATGGTGCCCATCACCAAGATCAACAGCAGGAGACCGAGCAGGATCGACAGCGGCATGCCGATGAAGAACACCTGCATCTGCGGCATCAGGCGCGAGAGCACGCCGAGTCCAAGATTGAACAAGAGTCCGAAGGCGAGGAACGGCGCGGAGAGCTGGATGCCGATGCGGAAGGCGGCGGCGATCACCTGCGTGATGTGCTGCGCCGCGTCGCCGACCAGGGGCATTTCGCCCGGCTTGAAGAGGGTATAGCTGTCGTTGATCGCCGCGATCACCAAATAGTGCATGTTGGTGGCGAAGATCAGCGTGATGCCGAGCAGCGTGAGAAAATTGCTGACGATCGCGGCCTGCTCGTTCTGCGTCGGATCGACCGCGGTGACGAAGCCAAGTCCGACTTGCTGCGCAATCACCGTGCCGGCGACCTGCAAGGCCGAAATCGCCAGGCGCCCGGTGAGGCCGAGCATGGCGCCGATGATCAATTCCTGAAACAGAATCGTAATGAGCGGACCGAGCGACGTGAGATCGACGGTGTAGGCGTTCCGGTGCAAGGGCGCCAGAATGCCGCTGAGCAGCAGCACGATGCCGAGCCGCATGCGCGACGGCAGGTTGGTCTCGCCGATGGCCGGCATCAGCATGACCATGGCGCCGACGCGCGCAAAAGTCAGCACATAGGCGGCGGCAAGCGCGGGCAAGAAGGAGATGTTGATGTTCATGCGCCAGCTTCGTGCCTGTATGCGCGTCGCCGGACGCGCTCAGTCACTGATAATACGCGCGGCGATTCGCAGCATCTCCATATGCAGCCTCTCGGCCATGAACGGCAGCGCGATCAATAACGACACGAAGACCGCCAGGATCTTCGGCACGAAGGCGAGGGTCTGTTCCTGGATCTGCGTGAGCGCCTGCAGCAGCGAAATGACGACGCCAACGCCAAGGCCCACCAGCATCACCGGGGCTGCGACGATGACCAATGTGTAGATCGCCTCGCGGGCAACATCGAGAACTTCGGGACCGGTCATGGTGTTGGACCTGCTTAAATCGGCATTTTCATGATGTCTTCGTAAGCCTGAATGACGCGGTCGCGCACGGCGACCACCGCGTCGATGGCGACCTGGGTCTCCGACACAGCCGTGGCCACGTCCACCATGCTGCCCTTGCCACTCGCCGCCGCGCGCGTCTGCGCGTCGGACTTGCGGCCCATATCATTGACCGCATCGAGCGCTTCCTTGAGCACGGAGGAGAAACTGCTCTCGCTCGACTTGTCGGTGGCGCCTGCGCCTTTGCCAAGGGACAGCGAGGAATCGGTCAGACGCGCGATATTGGCATAGGCGTTGGCGGCGGCGATGGGTGTGGCCATGGTTTAGCTCTTTCAGCCTTTGAGGATGTCGAGAGTGCGCTGAACCATGCGCCGGGTGGCTGTGATCACGTTGATATTGGCCTCGTAAGAGCGCTGGGCGTCGCGCATGTCCGTCATTTCGACGAGCGAATTGACGTTCGGATATTTGACGTTGCCGTTGGCATCGGCGGCGGGATGGCCCGGCTCGTATTTGACGCGGAAGTCGGAGGTGTCGGTCTGCACGCGGCCAAGCTCGACCACGTTCGCCCCCAGCGCGCTGTCGTATTCGGATTCGAAGGTCGGGATCTTGCGCCGGTAGGGATCGGCGCCCGGCGCGTTCGGCGTCGAATCGGCGTTGGCGATGTTTTCCGAGATGATGCGCATGCGGCCCGACTGCGCGCGCAGGCCGTAAGCGGCGATCGACAACGTCTTCATAAAATCCATGGGTGCTTTCCCTTCCGATCGGGGCCGTCGAGAATCGCCGCGGCGCTCAGGACTTGCCCAGCGCGGTCTTCAACAGAGTGAGGCTGCGGGTGTAGAGCGCGCTCGCCGTCTGGTAATCCATCTGGTTGGCGGCGACCTTCATCATCTCCTCTTCGAGGTTCACCGCGTTGCCGGTGGGACGAACCTCGTATCCGGACGTCTTCACCGGCTGGTACGGCGAGTCGCCCTGGTCCAGACCGCCCATGTGGCCGTCATCGGTGCGCGCGAGTGAGACCATGGAGACGCTGGCCTCCCCCACTTGCGCCGGATCCTGGAATTTGAGCGGCGCGAGATCGCGGGCCTGATAGTTCGGCGTATCCGCGTTCGCCACATTTTCGGCCAGCACGCGCTGGCGCTCCTGCGACCAGTCCAGGCGGGTCCGCAGCATTGAAAGGATCGGAATATCGCCGATTGCCATGGCGGCCAGTCCCCGTTGGCGGCCGCTGTCAAGGTGCGCCGCTAGGCAGACTTTGCCGGGCGCATGGTTAATAGCCGGTAAAGACGTATGGGATTTGGCGCTGCTGCTAAGGTTCCGTTTACCATGCGAACCAGCATGAATACGGTACCTCTCGCGAAAAAGGACTTTATTTGTTAAGGTCTTGTTAGTATTCCGGTCGGCAAATTGTGCCTGCGGAATTAACTATTCGGGCGAATCCGTCCGATGAGCGGCAGCACGGACGACGGAGCGATGTAATGTTCGACACCCTCTTCGGAATGCCGTTGGCGGCGCGATTCTTCATCGCCTTTCTGGTGGTTCTGGCGCTGATCGGCCTGACGGCCTGGCTGGTGCGCCGCTTCGGGGCCAACCGACTCGGCGGCGGGGCCGCGCGCGGCCGTCAGCCGCGCCTGGCGGTGATCGATGCCGCAACGGTCGACGGACGCCGCCGCCTGGTACTGATTCGCCGCGACAACATCGAACATCTCTTGATGATCGGCGGCCCGACCGACCTGGTTGTGGAGCCGAACATCGTCCGCGCCGCCGGTGCCGCGCGCGAGCCGGCACGCGGTCTCGCCGCAGACATTTCCGCACGCGGCGCCCCCGCCTCCGAAAACGGCTGGCCATTGCAGCCGCTCAACGAGCCCGCGCCGGTCGTTCCAACGCGTGCGTATCGAGCGTCTCCGACCGAAGAGCCGTGGCTCGCCCCGGAGCCGGGCGCCCGTCCCCGCCCCGTCGAGAACCTGAGTCCGGTCCCGGTCGAGCCGCCGCCGCGCCACGACGCGCCCCGCCTGGAGACACCGCGCCACGAACCTCCGCGCGCGAGTGCTGCGGCCCCGATGCCGCCGGAGCCTCCGGCCCTGCAGCAGACCGATCATAACCTGGCCGAAATGGCGCAACAGCTCGAAGCAGCCCTGCGCCGCGCCCCGGCGCCGGATGGCCGTCCGCCGGTGACCGATCCGCTCGCGGCGCAGGTCAACGTATCTGCGCCGAAGCCGGTCGAGCCGCGTGCGCCGCTGCGTGACTTCAAACCGCGTGTCGAGCCGAAGTTCGAGCCGGCAAAGCTCGAGAATCCGGAGCCGAGGTCCGAATCCCGATTCGTCCCCAAATCCGAGCAGAAGCCCGAGCCCAGATTCGAGCCCCGGCCGCAGGCCAAGCCCGAACCGAAGGCTGAGACAAAGGCGGAGCCCTCGCCCGCCTCCGAAAAGAACCTCTACGACAACCTCGAAGAAGAGATGGCCAGCTTGCTCGGCCGTCCGTCCGGAAAGACGTGACATTTCAGTCCGGCCGCTGCGTCCGTCTGTTGACGGTGGTGGTCGGGGTAATCGGGGTCATGATCGCTGCGACGGCGCCCGCTGCCGCGCAGGACGTCAGCATCAATTTCGGTCAGGGGTCCGGCCTCACCGAGCGCGTGGTCCAGCTGATCGCGCTCCTGACCGTATTGTCGCTGGCGCCGTCGATTCTCGTGATGATGACGTCGTTCACGCGCATCGTCGTCGTGCTGTCGTTGCTGCGCACCGCCCTCGGCAGCGGCACCGCCCCGCCCAACACGGTCATCATGTCGCTTGCCCTCTTCCTCACGGCCTTCGTGATGGGGCCCGCGCTTCAGCAATCCTACGACAACGGCATCAAGCCGCTGGTCGCCAATCAGATCACCACCGAGCAGGCGTTCGAGCGCAGCGCCGCACCCTTGCGCACCTTCATGCAGAAGAACGTGCGCGAGCAGGATTTGAAGCTGTTCGTCGACATGGCCAAGGAGCCGGAGCCGGCGAACCCGCAGGACCTGTCGCTGCGCATCCTGGTGCCGGCCTTCATGATCTCTGAGCTCAAGCGGGCCTTCGAGATCGGCTTCCTCCTGTTCCTGCCCTTCCTGATCATCGACCTGGTGGTCGCCTCGGTGCTGATGTCGATGGGCATGATGATGCTGCCACCGGTGACGGTATCCCTGCCGTTCAAGCTGATCTTCTTCGTCCTGGTGGACGGCTGGTCGCTGGTCGCCGGCTCGCTGATCCAGAGCTACGGGAGCTGAGCGGTCCTCGCCGCCGTCACTGCGCTACGGCGCGCGGCCGCGGCAGGCGCGGGATCGAGCCGGTCGGCGCCGGATCGGGACGCAGCGGCACGCCGGCGGGTGCGGTCGGCGGCAGCGCCGATGCCGCCGCGTTGGACCTGGCGGGCACGTTCTGCGCCGCTTGTGTGGCGGGCGCCTTCATCGGCGCACTCGCCTGCGGCGTGCCGGATGTCTCAGGCCTCTTTAGCGGCGGGCCGGGCATGAGCGCCGCATCGGGATAGCGCGCGCGCATATCGCGCAGGAAGGCGCCGAGCGTGTCGACGCTCGCCACCCGCCGGGCAACCTCCATGAAATCGGGATTGCTCGCGCCGTCAGGCGCGACCGCCACCGTGAAGGCGCGGGCATCGGGCCCGTCGGCCATCTTCGCCCCGTACTTCTCGCGCAGGCGCATCAGCCCAATCGACTCGTCGGCAAGTGTGTAACCGACCGCCGCGCGCAGGATGTCGATGCGCTCACCATCGTTGAGCGGCGCGAAGTCGCGCCAGCGCTGCCCGTAGAGCGTCTCGATCTGCTCGGAGGCCTCCCGCCAGCGCTTTGCCCCCCACAGGATATCGGCGCGCAGACGCGTGCTCTCGCGGCCATCGATGTTGGCGATCAGTTGCAGCGCCACGTCAGGACGCCCGATGTCGGAGAGCGCGCGCGCCTGCAGCAGCAGCCGCTGCTCGCGCAGCTCATTGGCCAGCTCGGATGTCCGCGTCGACTGCAAGGTCTCGAGCGCACGATCCGGCTTGTGATTCATGAGATAGACGATCGCGAGCTTGGTCGCGACCTGCGCGCGCGCCGCACCTTGCAGCCGGTGATCGACCTGGTGCTGCAGCAGCTCCGCCGCCTGATCGAGCAGATCGACCGAAACAAGCCGGTCCGCCAGGTGGCGGATCATCTCGTCGCCGCGCCGCCCGATCGGCGTGAGCTCGCGATAGTCGTAGAACAGCCCGAGCGCCTCGATCGGCGGCAGCGAGTCGCCTTGGCCCTCGAGGAACAGGCTGTCGAAGGTGGCTGCCGCCTCGTCCTGGATCTTGCGCGTCAGATCGGAGTTGGGATGCGCCAGCAGCGCCGTGCGCATGACGTGGAAGGCGTCGCTATAGCGCCCGTCCTCGGTGTAGAGATGCGCCAAGAGCTTCAGCCCTTCGGTCTCGGTATCGTCACCGCGCCAGGCGGTCGTGAGAGTCTCCAGCGCCACGATTACGTCATTGCGCCGCATCGCGTTGTGCGCCGACATCAGCTCGATCTCGCGCAGCCGGCCTTGCGCGGCGGCGCTGCGGTCATCCGCCGCGGCGGCGGCGCGATAATCGGCGAGCGCGTCGTCGTTGCGGCCCAGTCCCTCCTTGAGCCGCCCGGTCAGCACCTTGAACGCCGCCTCCAAGCCGCGCGGCACGCCGAGGGCTTCGAAGTCGTTCACCAGACGCGAGGCGGCGGCGAAGTCGCCTACTTCGATCGCGGCCCGCAATTGCGCCTGCAAGGCCATGCGCTGCAATTCAACAGGCAGCGTCGCAATCGCGTCGCCGGCCGCATTGAAGCTCGCGCGCGCTTGCACCCATTTGCCCTGCCGCTCATAAGCGATGGCGCGCCAGACCGGCGCGTCCTTCTGCTTGTTCATCTCCGGCGCGGTGAGCTGCGTCAGTGCGTCTTCCGGCCGGTCGAGCATCACGTCGGCCACGGCCTTGAGAATGCTGCCGGTGAGGTCGTCGCCGCGCTGCTCCGAGGCGACGTCGAGCACCCCCTTGGCTTCGGACGCCATATCGCGCGCCAGATAAAAGCGCGCCAGATTGAGCCGCGCCTCGCGCTTGTTGGCCTCCGGCGCCTCGGCGGCCCGCGTCATCAGCTCGGCCTGACGCGCGACGAAGGGCGCCTGCCGGTCCATATCCCAGACTTGGGTATCGAAAGCGAGGCTAGGGAGGCTGGCGAGGCCTTTATCGTCCGGCGACTGGTCTGCGCCGGCCGAGGATATCGACAGGCCGCCCGGCCGGCCGATGGTGACGCGATCGGCCTCAACTTGAGCGGTGACATCGTCGGCAATCGGCTGCACGGCGATGCCTTGGGTCGTGGCCAGCGCACGCAGCTCGACGAAATGCTGCGGCTTGAGCAGGCCGCGCACCGGCGCCAGCGCGGTGACGACCATCAAGCGGTCGCCGATCTCGGGATCGCGCAGGTTATGCAGCGCCGCGGGACGATCGATCGCCACGGAGATGCTTGCGCGATTCTTACCGACGAGCGTCCGCGTAATGGTGAGCGGCTGCGTCGGCGTTGTCACCATGTCGCCGATGGTAGCGATCCACGACGGTCCATCGTTTTGCAGGCTGACGAGACGCGGGCGGTTGAGCGTCAGGCGGACGATGGCGGCGCCGTCCGGCGCGCGTTCGAACACCGCCTTGGTGATGCCGCGGGTGGTGTCGGCCGTGAGCGCGCCGACATTGATGACGGCGGCGCTGTCGAACACCAGCCACACCGTGTCGGCGCGTCGAAAGACTGCGCTCGGCGTCGGCACCGCAAAGGGAAATTCGATCTTCAGTGTATCGCTTGACTGGCGCAGCACCGCGACCACAGGCGCGTTCGGATCCGGTGCCGGCGTCCGCGCCGTCGCGGCTTGCCCGGACGCAGGAGCGGCGGCGGGCGGAGGTGGCGCAGCGGAAGCCGGCGGAACGGCGGGCGCGGCGACCTTCGGCGCGGTGTCAGATGTAGGCGCTGCGGGGGGGACTGCGGCAGGCGGCGCTGCTGCTTGTTTCGCCGGCGGAGCAACAATCGGGGCCGGCGCCGGGGCGGCGGGCGCCGCCGCAGCCGGTGCAGCGGGCACGACGATGACTTTAGGCTGCGGGGCCTCAGCCTGTGGCCTCTCCGGCGGCGCCGCATCCTGCGCCGGCACCGTGTCGGGGGCGCCGATTGCAGGGGCCACACCGGGCGGCGCGGTCGCGGCCGGCGTCTTGACGACGCCCTCGGCGACCTTGGCCGGCGCGGCGCCCGTGCTGACGTCGACGGCGAAAGCGCGGTCCTCGCGGAAGGTGCGCACTTCGGGCGTGCCTTTAAGCACAAATGTGACCGCCGTCGCGTCGACATCGCCGTCGGTAGCGATCGACTTCAGCGTCGGCGGCATGTTGGCGATCGCGTCAGCGAGGTCCCAACGGATCTGCTGATCGAAATTGAGCTTCAGTTGGCCCTTGCTCTGCGCGGGCACCACGTTCGCCGTCGCCGGCATATCGAACACGTAGCGTGTGAAGGTCGGCTGCCGGGCGACGCGCACGCGGATCAATGGCGGCTGCCGTTCGCGCTCGGTGAGACGCTGCTGACGCAATTTCCGCTCGGCTTCGCGGGCACGGCGCGTGAGATCGTCGACCACCTCCTGCGGCAAGCCAGGCTTCACGCCTGTCCAAGTATCGGGCAGCAGATCGATGTAATAGCTTTCCCCGGCGGGAATCGTGTGGACCGTTACCTTGCGGGCGAGCGCGATGCGCACGGCCGTGCCGTCGGGATCGCGCCGCGCCGCGCTGATGTAGTCGGGCGCGCTGAGATTGAGACGATCGACCGAAACATTCACCGGCGTCTTGAAGTTGACGATCAGGACCGCGCCGGATTGGTGCACGGTCGCTTCCACCTGATCGTCAAAGCGAAACAAAAGACGCGCATAGCCCCCGTCGGTGTAGACCGACACGTCGCCCTTCATCGGATCGCCGGCGTTGGCCGTGCCGGGGAAGGCCAGTGCGAGCAGCACCGCCGCGCGCAGAAGCCGCGCCGCGGCGCCGCGCCACGCACGCATGTCCTTCGAAGCGAGGGGCAAGACGCTCATGCAATGCCATTCCGGCCGGCGAGCATGCCGGTGGCGGCAGCCTATAAAGTTGCATTTAACGGCGCCTTAACCGTGCCGCTCGCTGTTGACGCGATTTCGTAACGGCGGGCTATTGCGGGCTTCAGCCGCCCGGCTTGCCTTCGATCTTCGGCAACTCATTCGCGCCCGGCGTCCGCGCTTGCGCGCTGGCGCGGTTGGCGAGCTCGACAGTCAGCCGCTCGGCCGATTCCGGCGCCATTTGCCCCAGAATCTCGGACATTTTGCGCGGATTCATCTGCGTCGTCACTTCGAGGAGCACTTTGAGATCGAGCCGGTCGAAGATGCGCGCGGCGTCTTTCGGCTTCATGTTCTCGTACATGGCGACGATGCTCTTGAAGCGCGAGGCCTCGGCGGCATCGCGATTCCCCACGGAGGTGTCGACTTTCGATTGCAGGTCTTTCAGCTCCATCGCCTTGGCATCGATGCGCTTTTCCGCGGCCTTGATCAGGTTCTCGCGCATATCCAGATCGCGGCTGCGCGAGTCGAGCTCCTGACGCCGCTCCTGCAATCGCTCGAGGAGTGCGCGCTCGCCCGGCGAGCTGACTTTGCCGGGCTCGAGCGGCAGTGAAGCGCCGGCGACTTCGAGCTTCGGCGGGTCCGGCGGTTTGTTGCTCGTCTTGAGTTGCGCGCCGTCGGCCGGCTTCTGCTCCTCGCTTCCGACCGAGCCTGTGATGTCGCGATTGGCGCCGTCATTGTAGTTGAACATCTGCTGCGCCCAGGATGCCGGCGCACGCTGGTCGACAATCTTCGGCTCCGCCGGCACGCTGTCGGCGCTGACGACCGTCATGACGTTCTTGTCGCGCGCCTGCAAGCGATCGGCCAGCGTATAACCGCCGTCGAAAACCAGGCCGGAGACTTTCAGCGCGAAGAGGCAGACCGTCGCCAGAAGGACGATCGGGATCAGCCGCACATCGCGCAAGATTCGGTTCATGCCGCCAGACCGTTGAGTCGCGCGCGCGTGCGCTCGGCGAAGGCCTGCGCCGCGGCGGCGAGCGACTTGGCGTTAGGCACGGCCGGCGCCGGATCGGCGGGGCGCCCCGCGCCGGCGATGCGTACCAGACGCGTGAACAATTCCTCGCCGGCATTGAGCTGGCGCTCGATGTCGGCCGAGAGCTTCTCGCTGCGCTCGAGCCGCTCGCTGAGCGTCTGCTCGCCCTCGCGCATGGTCTGCTTCAGCCCCGCGATGGCGCGCTCGGCGATCTCGGTGGCGGTGATCAATTCGGAGATGGTGGCACGCAGCGACTGCTCGTCGGCCTTGAGCAGGCGAAGCTGCTTGTTGAGCCGGACGCAATACAGGATGGTGAGCAGGAGCAGGACCGAGACCATGCTCTCGATCGCGAATCCGTAGTGGTAGCTCACGGCGCCTCCAAACGATTGGTTGACTCGTCGGCCTTCTCGAACATGGCGAAGGTGGTGCGCGGCTTGCGCAAGGGCTTGGCGACACGCACGGCGACCCGGTCGCCGACGCGGCCCATGCGGCCTTCGGTCAGCGTGATGTCGCCGCACCGTACGGTCACCAGCGCATCGGGCTTGAGCTCGAGCATCAGAGTATCGCCGACGTCGAGGCTCATCATCCGCCGCAGCGGCAGCCGCTCCTCATAGAGGACGGCATCGACGCCGACCTGCGCCTGTCCGATTTCGGTTGCGAGATGCCCTTCCCAGATTTCGTCGCGGCCGAATTTCTCACCCATGAACATCTGGAGGAGAACGGCGCGGATCGGCTCGATCGTCGCGTAAGGCAGAAGCAGTTCGATATTGCCGCCGCGGTCTTCCATGTCGATGCGCAGGCGCACCAGAATGGCGGCGTTGGCGGGGCGCGAGATGGCGGCGAAGCGCGGATTGGTCTCCAGCCGGTCGATGTTGAACTTCACCGGCGACAGCGGCTTGAAGGCAAGCTCGGCGTCGGCCAGCACCACCTCGATCATGCGCTTGACGAGGTTCGTCTCGATGGTGGTGTAGGGCCGGCCCTCGACCCGCACCGTGCCCTGGCCGCGGCGGCCGCCGAGCAGCACATCGATGATCGAATAGATGAGGCTCGAATTGACGGTGGCGAGACCGAAATTGTCCCACTCCTCAGCCTTGAACACCGCAAGAATCGCCGGCAGCGGGATCGAGTTGAGATAGTCGCCGAAGCGCACCGAGGTGATGCGGTCAAGCGAGACCTCGACGTTGTCGGAGGTGAAATTGCGCAAGGAGGTCGTCATCAACCGCACCAGGCGGTCGAAGACGATTTCCAGCATCGGCAGGCGCTCGTAGGACACCATCGCCGAATCGATAATGGCGCGGATGCCCGAATTGTCGTTGAGCGTGACGTCCGCCAGGCTGAAGCCGAGCAGGCTGTCGATTTCTTCCTGATTCAGGATGCGCTCGGCGCCGCCCTTGGCGCCTTGCAGGCCGCTGCCGTCTTCGACCATCGCCGCCCACTGCGCGGCGGCCTCGTCGACGCCGCTGGCCGGCGCGGCTTCCGCAGCGGGCGCCGGCGCGTCCGATTCCGCTTCCAGCGCAAGGCCCCACTCGGCCGCTAACGCGTCTTGGTCGATCTGGTCTTTTTGTTGTGCCATCGGCTACGCCGTCCCTATTGGACGACGATCTCCTTGAACAGAACAGCGGTGATGCGGCTCGGCGCGACGACGGCGTTGACCCGCCGGGTCAACTCCTCCTTCAGCCGGTAGAGACCGGCCGAACCATCGAGGTCGGTCGGCCGCAGTTCGCGCAAATAGGTCTGGAAGGCGTCGACCACACGCGGCATCAGCGGCTGGATCTTCGGCACCAGTTCGGCGTCCGGCAACTCAAGGACGATCTTCACTTTGAGATATTGGGCCCGGTCGCTGCCGCCGGTATTCGAGAGATTCACCAGCACGTCGGGCAGATCGACGAAGGTCGCGGGCTTCACCACGGCCTCCTTCGGCTTCTCCTGTCCGGAATGACCGAAGACGAAAAAAGCCCCTGCCCCGCCACCGAGAACCACGAGCCCTCCGGCAGCGATGATCATCATCTTCAGAGACAGCTTCTTCTTTGGCTTTGCACCTTCTGCCTCGGCGCCCGGCTTGTCCTCGTCCACGTCCGCCTTCTTCGCCTTGGCTGCCATCACCAACCCCAAATTCCAAACCGCATGGGCAGGCCAGCGCGCGCCCTCGCCGTGCCGCGGACCGCGACCGCCCCCACGCGCAAATTAGGTCTCTATGGTTAACAGATACTTTCCAGAGTTCCCGAAGCAGGAAAGTTTTGCCGGGTTGACCGGGAAGAAAGCGCCTTTCTGCCGTGGGCGCCGGGTCAAGAATTTTCACTAAGCTACTGAAACGACTGTATTTTCTTTGTTGGCACGGCGTCTGCAATACCCTTCGCAGCCGCCCGGCTTGGGAGAGCCTGGCGCGCGAAAGATGAAACGGCGAGGCCGGCCTCGGGAGGGCTGCCTGGCCGCACTGCGAAGGGGAGAATACCGATGGAGAATACGCTTCTCGTCGGACTGTCGCGTCAGGTCGCGCTCAGCCGCGAACTCGACGTGGTGGCCAACAATCTCGCGAACATGAACACCACCGGCTACAAGGCCGACGGTTCTCTGTTCGAGGAATATCTGTCGAGCAAGGCGCGCGCGGCGCCGACGGATTCGCGCGTGAGCTTCGTGCAGGATCGCGGCGTCTGGCACGACATGAGCCAAGGGGCGCTCGATCGCACCGGCAATCCGCTCGACCTCGCCATTGACGGCAAAGGCTACCTCGTCGTGCAGACGCCGGCCGGACAGCGCTACACGCGCAACGGCGCGCTCAAAACCGACGCCACCGGTCAGCTCGTCACCAGTGAGGGCTACCCGGTCCTCGGCGACAACGGTCCGATCGTCTTCCAGCAGACCGATCACCAGGTGCAGATCAGCCGCGACGGCACGATCAGCGTGCGCGAAGGCGCCTCCAACGCCGACGCAGCACGCGGGCATCTCCGCGTCGTCACCTTCGCCAATCCGCAGCAGCTTCAAAAGTACGGCAGCAGCTCCTTCACCGCGATCCAGGGCGCGCAGCCGCAGCCCGCGCAGGACGCGGGCATCATCCAAGGGTCGATCGAACAATCGAATGTGCGCAGCGTGGTCGAGATGTCGCGCATGATCGAAATCACCCGCAGCTATACGCAGGTCGCCGGCATCCTTCAGCAGCAGGGCGATATGGGACAACAGTCGATCGACAAGCTCGCCGACATCCCGAATTGATGAAGAGGATCTAGTCCAATGCGCGCGCTCAGTACTGCTGCGACCGGCATGATGGCCATGCAGCTCAACGTGCAGGTCATCGCCAACAACCTCGCCAACATGACGACCACTGGCTACAAGCGCCAGCGCGCGGAGTTCACCGATCTTCTCTACGACCATGTCACCCGCCTCGGCACGCAGACCGCCGCGCAAGGCAACATGCTTCCCGTGGGCATCGACCTCGGCTCCGGCGTCAAGACCGTCGGCACGCCGCAGCTGATGACGCAAGGGACTTTGTCGCCGACCGGCAATGCGTTCGACATGGCCATCCGCGGCGACGGCTTCTTCAAGATCCTGATGCCGGACGGCACCTACTCTTATACGCGCGACGGCTCGTTCAGCACCGATGGGCAGGGCCGCCTCGTCACCGCGCAAGGCAACCTGGTGCAGCCGACGATCACCGTCCCGCAGAACTCGTCGGGCTTCACCGTCAATACGCAAGGCCAGGTGTCGGTGATCCCGGTGGGCACGACGACGCCCACCATCATCGGCCAGCTCACGATTACCCGCTTCATCAACCAAACCGGACTCTTGCCGATCGGCGACAATCTCTACACGGAGACGCCCGCCTCCGGTCCGCCGGTGGACGGCACCGGCAATACCGACGGCGCCGGCGATGTGATGACCCAGAATCTCGAGCAGTCGAACGTCGACTCGGTCACGGAAATCACCAACCTCATTGCCGCGCAGCGCGCTTACGAGATGAACGGCAAGGTGATCTCCGCCGCGGACCAGATGTTGCAGACCACATCCCAACTGAGCCGCTGAGGCTGACCCATGATCCGCATCCCCCTCGCCGCTTTCGCCGCTTTGCTTGCGCTCAGCATCCCGGCCGCCGCGCAAGAGACCCCGAACGAGACGCCGCATCCGGTCCTGCGCGCCGAGGCCGTCGTCACCAGCGACATCGTTCGCGTCGGCGACCTGATCGACAATGCCGGCATCATCGCCAAAGTGCCGATCTTCCGCGCGCCCGATCTCGGCTTCACCGGTACGGTTTCCGCCGACGATGTGGCCACCGCGGTGCGCGCGCACGCGCTTTACGGCCTCGACACCAACGGCCTGAGCGAAGTCAAGGTCACGCGCGCGGCGCGCAGCATCCCGGCCAAGGATATCGAGACTCTGGTCGCGCAGGCGCTGTCGCAGCAATACGATCTCGGCCCCACCAAGGACATCACCGTCGCCTTCGAGCACGAGTTGCGCTCCATGTTCGTGGATCCCAAGGCGAAAGGCGATCCGCGCGTCGCCCAGATCGATTACGACTCACGCAGAGGCACCTTCGACGCGACGCTCGATCTGCCGATCGGCGTGACCTCGCGCGGCACGTTGCACATCTCCGGACGCGCCCTTGCGACTGTCGAGGTGGTGACCGTGGCGCGGGCGCTTGAGCGCGGCACGGTGCTCAAAGAATCCGACGTCATGATCGATCGCCGCCCGCGCAGCGAAATGACCCGCGATACGATCATCGACCGCGC
>DATARB010000183.1:0-2511 GCA_036264375.1 Pseudolabrys sp. | reverse complement strand
CTCCGGACGCGCCCTTGCGACTGTCGAGGTGGTGACCGTGGCGCGGGCGCTTGAGCGCGGCACGGTGCTCAAAGAATCCGACGTCATGATCGATCGCCGCCCGCGCAGCGAAATGACCCGCGATACGATCATCGACCGCGCCCAGGCGATCGGGCTCGCCGCCCGGACGGCCTTGCAGCCGGGCCGCGCACTGCACAATGCCGAGCTGATGAAGCCCGAGGTGATCCAGCGCAACGACGCCGTGACACTGATGTTCGAGATGCCCGGCATCAAGCTCACTGTACGCGGCAAAGCGGTGGAAGGCGGCGCCGAGGGCGACACGATTGCCGTGCTCAACGAACAGACCAAACGCACCATCCAGGGCATCGTTGTCTCGCCTGGCCGCGTCGTCGTCGCTGCCAGCGGGCCGCGGCTCGCCGCCAATCTCCCGCCGAGCCAGGACGACAGCAGACCGAATGCGAATGCGCGCTAGCGCACGGCCACGTTTCGATCGCCAGACACCCGCGCAATCGCGCTCTCAGTGAAAGCAACGTAGATGACAGTTCCCCCCGTGATGCGCTCCATGATTCTCGCGACGATGGCCAGTTCGCTGCTCAACGGCTGCGCCGCCATCGACCGGCTCAAGAACGTCGGCTCGCCGCCGGCGCTCTCCGCGGTCGACAATCCGACCGCGCAGCCCGGCTACAGGCCGGTCCAGATGCCGATGCCGGCGGCTCAGCCTGCGTCATACAATCCGAACTCGCTGTGGCGAAATGGCTCACGCGCCTTCTTCAAGGATCAACGCGCGCACCAGGTCGGCGACATCCTGACGGTCACCGTCAACATCACCGACAAGGCCAATATCGCAAACGAGACACAGCGAAGCCGTGCCAATACCGAAGACTCGGGCGTCACCGATTTCCTCGGCAGCAAGACGATCAAGACTCCGGCCACGGCCATCCTGCCTGGCCGCATCCTCACCGCGGACTCGTCCGCGTCGAGCGACGGCAAGGGCTCGGTCGTGCGCCAGGAGGCGTTGCAGACAAATGTCGCAGGGGTGGTGACGCAGGTGCTGCCGAACGGAAACCTGGTGGTCGAGGGCAAACAGGAAATCCGAGTCAATTTCGAGATCCGCGAGTTGATCGTGGCCGGCATTGTTCGTCCCGAAGACATCCAAAGCGACAACACGATCGATTCATCCAAGATCGCGCAGGCCCGTATCTCCTATGGCGGACGCGGCCAGATCAGCGACGTACAGCAGCCGCGCTACGGCCAGCAGGTGCTCGACGTGCTCCTGCCGTTCTAGCGCGCATGATCCCGAAAAGTGGACAGCGGTTTTCGGACACGATCATGCGCATAGCATAAGCGAGCTCCCGCGCCGTTTTCGTCTCGCGAGCGGAAACGGCGTCAACGACGCGGCCTCCGGTAGCTCCCCTGCCGGGGGCCGCGGCATTTTTGAGCGCGCCAAAAAAGTTACGCCTTTTTCGCGCTAACCGGGCATTATCCGGATAGCGGTCGCACGGCTTGTATGCTACAGAATTGCTCGGGGGAGCTGTGAGTTCATTTCGGCATCGTGCGAGATTCGTCGCTGCGCAACGCACGTAGCGATCATTTTCATTCCGCGCCGTCGTCGCGGTGTTTTCCGTGAATCTGCCGTTCGAATGGCGCGGGTCCGTTAGCACCCGCGCGATTGGAATCCCCAAAAGAACGCAAGAAGACGCACTTGTGTCCGCCGTGGGGCGGTTCGACACATCAGGGGGATGCCGTGCGGCAATCACTTGCGCGATCGCTTCTTGCTGTCTTGCTGACGCTTGCATGTCCCATCGTTTCCGGCGCCCAGCAATCCGATCGTAGGCTTGCGCTCAATCTCGGAAACGCCGTCGTCACCGGCTTTTCCGGCACCGTGGCGCCGAGAACGGACCAGCCGCGCCCGGCGAACAAGTCGGTTGCCGATCTTACCTTCATCGATGCGGACGGGCCGTCGGTTCGCCTGATCGATCTCGCCCGTCCGGGATATGTCTGGGACGGACGGCTGTTCACCGCACCGAAGACATTCGACGTCTTTGCGAAAGACGTCGGCCAGGTCTTCGGCGTGGCGCTCGACGATCAACCCGTTCCCAACATCTACGTCGCTGCGACATCGGTCTTCGGTCTCAACATCGTTCGGCGCGGTCGCGACGGGCAGCCGGAGCGCATGAAAAAAGGCGGCCCCGGCGCGGGCTGGATGAAGGGACAGTTCGGTCTCGATCTGCAAGGCGGCCCCGGCGGCATCTACAAAGTCGACGGTCAAACCGGCGCGGTCACCTTGTTCGCCAATGTCACGCTCGACGGTGTGCCGAACCCGGGGCCGGGTCTCGGCAACCTCGCCTATGACGCCGCGCACAAGCAGTTGTTCGTGTCGGACCTCTACACCGGCATGATCCATCGCTACGATCTCGATGGCCGCGAGCTCGGTCACTTCGATCACGGCGTCACCGGCCGCACCGCGGCCAAACTCGCGCCTTTGCCGTTCAGCGCGGCCAACCGGCCCAA